>CALLPU010000285.1 GCA_938016235.1 uncultured Granulosicoccus sp.
ATGCTGTTTAGGCTATAAGATGGACCCAAGCGAAGTGGTCGACATTACTGAGCGGGTTGTACCAGGCTCTGTGCGAAATACTCGTTTTATGTTCCACTGAGCAAGACTCTATAACAATACTATTAACGAGAGGAGAACAAACGTGACCATCAGGCTGACAAGAGGACTGGTTTTCATCGCATTGAGTGTGCTTGCTGGATCGCTTCACGCATCGGCGGGTCTGCTGGCAGGCGGCGCTGATGATCTTCCCCCCATTACGCTTTCCTCCGGTGTGCCGCTGGCTGAAGCCCCGTATGAGCTGGAGTCCGGAAAATACTACGAGATCGACATTGTCTGTGACGGCTCGGCAGAACTGGCAATCGGTGGGTCCGGTTTTTTCAGGAATATCTGGATTGATGAGATCATCATCAACGATATCGAGATACGTCCACTCGGGCTTGATAGTCTTGAGTTCGATGACGAGGGCACCGCCACAATCAAATTCATTGCCATTCGCCCTGGTAACTATGAGCTGCGTATTCCCGGAACCACAGGCGAAACGCAGAAGGCAACCTTCATTATTCGCTGAAGGTTGTCATGTTCACTCACCTGATGCGCGGCATGGCCAGTATGCGAGCAGGGTTCAGCACGTGCTTCCTGATTGTATTGTTGTTGGTCCCGCACATAGCCGTTGTTGCTGCACAACCTGAAGTGACCGTGTCGGTGGTCTATGCCAGCCGTGAAGCACCTCGAGAGATTCCACTGTCACTGCTGGATATTCCGGCACAGGACAACGGACTGAAAGGTGCCGAGCTGGGGCTGAACGACAACCAGACAACCGGTGATTTTCTGGGTCATCGCTATGACTTGTCCGTGGCGCTGGCTGGTGCAGATGAAGCCATTGTGGATGTGGTGTCTTCGCATCTGGAATCGGGTGTTGGATTGATCGTTGCAGATCTGGAAGCCGACGATCTTCTGTTGCTGGCTGATGCCTATCCGGATGCCTTGCTGGTGAATGTGCGGGCGTCTGATGATCGATTACGCAACGACGATTGTCGCGCAAATGTGTTTCACATAGCGCCAAGCCGCGCGATGCTGGCTGATGCGCTGGTACAGTATCTGAGCTGGAAGCGCTGGAGTGATCTGGTACTGGTTACCGGCCGTCATCCGCAAGACGAGTTGTTTGCGCTCTCATTGACCCGATCGGTTGAACGGTTCGGGTTGAAGTGGGTAGACACGAAGCGCTGGACATCTGTACCGGGCGCCCGCCGCACGGATTCGGGGCATCACAGTCTGCAACAGGAAGTGCCTGTGTTCAGTCGTTTCCGAGATCACGATGTTGTTGTGGTGGCAGACGAAGCGGACGAATTTGGCGAGTATTTCAGCTACCGCACCAGTGAGCCGCGGCCCGTTGTTGGCACGCAGGGGTTGATCCCCAGCGCCTGGCATAGAACGCAGGAGCAATGGGGCGCAACACAGATACAAAGACGTTTCATCAAACTGGCGAATCGGTATATGACACCGCGTGACTACGGTGCGTGGGCTGCCATGCGATCTCTGGGTGAAGCGGTTACCCAAACCGGCAAGGTGGATGTGCCAACGGTTCGCGAATACATGCTGTCAGACAGGTTCAACCTGGCAGGTTTCAAAGGTGTACCGCTAACGTTCCGAACCTGGAACGGTCAGCTCCGACAACCGGTGCTGATAGTCGGACCACGCATGCTGGTCAGTGTGTCGCCACAGGAAGGTTTCCTGCACCAAGTGAGCGAGCTGGATACGCTGGGATTTGATCAACCAGAATCCAGTTGCGCGGAGTTTACTCAATGAAAAAGCTCAAGTCCCCGTTTCGATTGCTGGGTAGTGTGTTGCTGATGGGCGCGGGAAGTGTGTTCGCGCTGCCTTTGCATGCTTACAGCATTTACGTATCAAATGAGAAGGACAACACCATATCGGTCATCGATGGCGACTCGCTGGAAGTGGTCGAAACCATTACCGTCGGGCAGCGCCCCAGAGGTATTGTGTTGAGCCATGACGGGTCGAAGCTGTATATGTGTACCAGTGACGATGATCATGTGGAAGTGCTGGATCTGAGCACGGGCAAAGTAACGCATACCTTGCCCTCTGGGCCAGACCCGGAGCTCATGGAATTGAGCCCTGATGGTCGACGGCTCTACATTGCCAATGAAGACGATAATCTGGTGACCGTGGTGGATGTTGAAGAACGGCGCAAGGTGGTTGAGATACCGGTGGGTATAGAGCCGGAAGGCATTGGCTTGAGCCCCGATGGCCGGTGGCTGGTCAACACGTCCGAGACTACCAACATGGCTCATTTCATCAACACGGAAACGCTGGAAATAGAGGCAAACGTCCTGGTAGACACGCGCCCGCGTGTGGCTCAATTCAACAGTGAGGGTACCGAGGTGTGGGTGTCTGCCGAGATTGGCGGTACAGTCGCAGTCATTGATGTTGAATCCAAAGAGATTGTGCAACGCATTGAGTTCGAAGTACGAGGCTTGCCACCGGAAGCCATTCAGCCGGTAGGTATACGCCTGTCTTCCGATGGGAGTAACAAAGCGTATGTGGCGTTAGGGCCGGCTGCGCGGGTAGCTGTTATTGACATGGAGTCTTATGAGGTTGAGAAGTATCTGCTGGTGGGGCCGCGCGTCTGGAATCTGGCTTTCTCACCCGATCAGTCTCGCCTGTTTACAACCAATGGCGTTGGTGGCGATGTATCGGTGATCGATGTTGCAAAGCAGCGTGTCATCAAGTCCGTCAAGGTGGGACGCTTACCTTGGGGCGTGGTGGTCAGACCATGAATAACCGATTACCGACAGCGTGGGCGGCGGGGTTGCTGACCGGGTGCCTGATTGGCGTGGTCAACATGGCGCAGGCGCAACAGGTAGATCCCGAATGGCCTTGTATTCAGCGCTTGATTCCGGAAATCTCGCCGGCCATCATGTGGCCGGTACCGGTCGAAGAGCACATGCTCAGTGA
>CALLPU010000286.1 GCA_938016235.1 uncultured Granulosicoccus sp.
AGTCAGCTCCCACAGAAATGCCGGCCAGGAAAATCGCTGACAGAACGATGCCCAGAGGGTGCAGATTGGCCAGCATGGCGACCGCTATGCCGGTGTAGCCGAATCCTGGCGACAGGTCCAGCGTCAGGTACCCTTTGAGCCCGGCCACCTCGCTAACACCAGCCATACCTGCCAGAGCGCCAGAAAACATGGCAACCCAGAATAATGTTCGGGCTGGTCGTATGCCGGCGTGCTTTGCGGCCTCGCTGTTCAACCCCATCGCTTTGATGCTGAAACCTAAAACGCTGTAACGCAACAAAAACCAGATAACCAGTGCTGACAGCAGCGCTACATACAAACCGGCATGCAGACGGGTGCGGGGAATCAGGGCAGGCAATACACCCGAGTCAACAATGGGTGCCGCTTGCGGCCAGCCCATCGACATGGGGTCTCTCAAGGGGCCTTCGAGCGCGAAACTGACCAGCAGTAAAATCACGAAGTTGAGCAGCAGGGTAGTCACCACTTCGTCCACATTGAGCCGAATTTTCAATACCCATGGAAGCAACAACGCCAGACCGCCAGCCAGGGCGCCGACTACAAACAGCATGGGAATCATCCATCCAGAAGGCAGGTCTATCCAACCTGTACCCACCAGCGTCGCAGCAAGTGCGCCGCAATAGAGCTGCCCTTCTGCCCCAATGTTATAGAAGCGAGCACGAAACGCGATCGCCGCTGCGAGCCCGGTCAATGTTAGTGGAATGGCTCGCGATAACGTCTCGCTGATGGCAAACGTACTACCAAACGCGCCAATGCCAATTGCTCCGAATGCATCTACAACGGATTGGCCGGCCCAGACGATAAACAGGGAGGCCAGCAGCATCGACAACACGATGGCCAGCAGTGGGGCAGACAGTGACAGCCACCACGGTGTTGACTCTCTCAATTCAAGACGCATGCTACAAGGCTCCAGACATGCGCAGCCCCAGCTCTCGAGGCGACAGCCCGCTAGCTTGCACCGGTTTGCTCAACTGCCCGTTGTACATGACAACCACTTCATCGGACAAACGCAGTAGCTCATCAAGGTCCTCTGTGATCAACAAGATGCTCGAACCCGCATCACGCGCTTCAATGAGTAATGTGTGTACGGCAGCGATAGCGCCTTCGTCCAGTCCCCGCGTGGGCTGATTCGCAAGAATGACAGCCGGTGCCCGAGCCAGATTTCTAGCCAGTATCAATTTTTGCATATTGCCGCCGGATAAAAGCCCTGCTGGCTGTTCCGCCGAACTGCAACGGATATCAAATTGTTTTATCAGCGTGTTGGCGGCATCTCTGGCGGCACGGCGATCAAGCAGCCAATTCAAACGCCACGCAGGTGATTCGCCCAACTCATCCAGTAGAAGATTTTCCCAGAGGGTCATCTCGCTCACGACCCCAAGGGCGTGACGATCTTCCGGGATTCTGGCCAGCCCCTGCCGTGTCAGCGCGGAAGGGGTGACACCTTGCTGCCTCTGACCCTTGATTGTGAATTCGCCCTGATCAGGTTTGCGAAGCCCTGACATAACGTCGGCAAGTATCGATTGTCCGTTGCCTGACACACCAGCAAGCCCGGTAATCTGATTGGCATGCAAAACAAGATTGATGTTTCGCAGCAGGTGCTTTTCTGTTGCGTTATCCAGAATGCTCACGTTGGTTAATGAAAGCAGAACGTCACCTTTTTTGGAATCAGCGGCCTGAGGGCGCTCAACCTGATGGCCAACGATGAGCTCGGCCAACTGCTCTCGGTTGACCTCACGGGTGTTGGTCGTTGCCACCAGTTGCCCCTGACGAAGCACCACTACGCGATCACTGATGGCCAATACTTCGTGCAATTTGTGCGAGATGAGTATGATAGCCAGCCCCTGACCCGCCATGCGACGTAGCAGAACAAACAAGTCGTCCACTTCCTGTGGGGTCAGTACCGCAGTCGGTTCATCCAGAATCAGTATGCGTACATCCCGAAATAACGCTTTGAGTATTTCGACGCGTTGTTTTTCGCCAACCGTCAGATCTCTAACGTAGCTGTCCATCGCAACAACGAGACCGGCGTCATCCATGATGCCCTGCAGCTTGCGTCGTGCATGTTTGCGCCGGCTGAAAGGTAGCCACAGAGATTCCGTGCCCAGCAGGATGTTATCCAGCACAGTGAGGTTGTCTGCCAGCGTGAAATGCTGATGGACCATGCCGATACCGCGAGTCAATGCATCGTTGGGGGAGTGGTTCCGCAGTTCGCGGCCAAAGACCCTGATACTGCCGCAGTCCGCACGGTACTGACCGAACAGAATATTCATGAGGGTCGTTTTGCCGGCACCGTTCTCACCGAGCAGTGCAACGATTTCTCCCCGGCACAGAGACAGGCTGATGTTGTCGTTGGCAATCAGTGCCCCGAAACTCTTGCTTACCCCACTGATTTGCAGGACGGCGTCGTTTGAGGAGCTAACGGCGTTGGCGCCAGGCGTCGCGTTCGATTCGGTCATCCGGGTTTATCAGTCGACGTCGACACGCTGTTGTTTGAATCCCGGGAGCTTCCGATGCTCCCGGGACAGGTGGATGCTCTAAAGACCGCTGAGCCGCTGTCGTTCAATAGGTTGACTTTGGTTCTTCATCGTTGATGTCAACGGTGAAATTGCCTGCCAGGATGTCGGCAGCCAACGCTTCGACCTTGTTTTTAATGTCTGAGTCGATCTTGTCTTCGAACTCATAGTACGGAGCCAGAGAAGCGCCACCTTTGGCCATCATGGTCCATTCCTTGTAGTTTTCAGCTGCGAAAGTGCCTGCCTTCACACGTTCCACCGCATGGCCAATGGCGTCTTCCATATGCCACAACGCCGATGTGACAACAACGTCGGTGCCATTTTCTTCCTTGTTCATATCATTGACGTTGCCGAAAGCGAGGATGCCTTTTTCACGAGCGGCATCGACTACACCGGCGCGCTCGGCATACATGATGTCTGCACCGGCTTCGATTTGGGCGAAGGCAGCTTCTTTTGCCTTTGGTGGGTCATACCAGCTGCCGATGAAAGTGACTTTGAATTCGACATCCGGGTTTACCGATTTTGCCCCTGCCATGAATGCATGGAATAACCGGTTGACCTCGCCGATGGGGTAGCCGCCAACCATGCCGATACGATTGGTGGTGGTCATGCTGCCGGCAATGATACCCATGAGGTAACACGGCTCGTGGATGTAGTTATCGAACACTGAGAAGTTGTCTCCGTGCGGCTCGAAGGGGTCGCCCATCAAAAAAGCCACGCCGGGGTAGTCATCGGCCACTTTGCGGGCTTCTCTGCTTATCCCGAATGCTTCACCGACAACCAGATCGACTCCGCCTTCTGCATATTCTCTCAAAACGCGTACGTAGTCGGTATTGGCGACCTTCTCTGAGTACTCGTATTCGATTTCCCCGGCATCCTTGAGTGCCTGCAAGGCCAGGTGGAGTCGAGCGTCCCATTTCTGCTGAATAGGTTGCGTGTATATCCCAGCCACTTTTATGGTATCTGCAAAGGTTGGCGCACAGATCAGTGCGGCGAAGCCGGCGATAAACCAGGCAGCGACTTTTCTTTTCAAGATCATTCAGACAACTCCAGCGTTGACGGCGAGAAACGTGATGGCGAAAGTACTCAACTCGAAAGATTACGAGCGCACGGACCCACGGTCAACTGTTTGCTGGATAATGTTTATGATCGGCTGGACAGCACAAATTACGCGACAGCAGAAATTCCCGCAGGCATGGTACGAATAGTCGCGGCTGTTACACTTTTACGGGGACGAGATTGTATTATTGATGTCGGCGCACAGAGAGCAGAAGCCCGAGATCTGGGTTTTCGGGTACGGTTCGCTGATCTGGCGCCCCGGTTTTGAATATCCCGAACGTCGGCAGGCGGTGTTGAACAATTTCCAGCGAAGCTTTTGCCAGGCCTCGCATGATCATCGCGGAACACCAGAGCAGCCGGGTCGGGTGGTGACCCTTGAGGCGTGCCATGGTGCCCAGTGTCAGGGGGTGGCATTCCGACTGTCCGAGCCGAGTACCGGTGTGCTGGACGCGCTCGATATTCGCGAGCAGGACGGTTATGCGCGAACAGCTGTGCAGCTGGAGCTGGAGGATGGCAGGCAATTGACCGGTGTCACGTGGATAGCCAGGCCCGATAATCCGTCGTGGCGAGGCGGAGAGTCGCTAGGCCGAATTGCGCAAATCATCGCCTCGAGCGAGGGGCCCAGCGGTTCCAATCGAGACTATCTGTTCGAATTGCACAAGGCGCTGCAAACTCTCGGTATTGACGATGAAAATGTGTCCAGGCTAAGCCAGCGGGTCAGGGGCTTGCTGAATTGAGAGATCAATCAGCGCTGACAGACTTGTCAAACGCGCCTGACAGTATTAATGTGTCAGTTACAGTAGACACCACTGTCTGTGGGTGTCGCATTGCCGGTTGGCAGGAGTATGTCATGGGTTGGTTTTCACGCACACGTGAGCAGGCACCGTGCACTGTAGAAATCAGTCACTGTTTTGAGAGTCTCCATGCTCACTTGCGGCTGGACAACGGTGCCGTGATTTACCCCGGTGACGAGGTTCAGGTTCATGGCGGCGAAATCATGGCGCCATTTGGTGAGATCGTCGTGGAGTCGCGTACCGCCACAATCACTCGAGCCAGTGGGCTTGAACGGTTGTGGACCAGGCTCACAGGGGATTTTGAAGTGATGGAGCTGTGTGAGTTTTCGTTTAGTGAGGAGGTCATTCTATGAACGCACCAACATCTGTTGAAGATGCCAGAGCGGCTGACAAGGTTGTGGGGGAGGAAGTCGCGGAGACCAGTGAGCAGGCAACAGCTGTTGCCATGCAGGATACCTTGCTGACACCGCGCTTCTACACCACCGATTTCGATGAAATGGACCGGATCAACGTTGAGGGCGTGCGCGCAGACTGGGATGATCTGATCGCACGCATGGTGGCAGACCCCAACAAGAACCATTTTCGCAAGACCGAAGACTGGGATGAAGTGGACTGGGAAGGGATGGAGCCTGCGTTACGCAAGGAATTCATAGACTTCCTGATTTCCTCATGCACGGCCGAGTTTTCCGGTTGTGTGCTGTACAAAGAGATGAAAAGGCGCGGTTCCAATCCCGATATTGTTCAACTTTTTCAGCTGATGGCTCGCGACGAAGCCCGGCACGCAGGATTCATCAACGATGCGTTAAGAGAGGCTGGAATTGCCGTAAATCTGGGCTTCCTGACTCAGAAAAAAAAGTACACCTACTTTCGCCCCAAATTCATCTACTACGCTACCTATTTGTCCGAGAAGATTGGTTACGCCCGCTATATAACTATCTTCAGGCACCTGGAAGCCAATCCCCAGCACCGTTTTCACCCGATATTCAAATGGTTTGAAGAGTGGTGTAACGATGAATTTGGTCATGGGGAAGCGTTTGCCCTGTTGATGAAGACGGATCCGAAGCTCACGAGTGGTGTAAATGTTCTCTGGATAAAATTCTTCCTGACAGCGGTGTACTCCACGATGTATGTCAGGGATCATCAACGGCCGCTTTTTCACAAGGCACTGGGCGTGGATCCAGACTGGTATGGCCAGGAGGTCTTTCGCAAGACTTCCGCCATTTCGACACAGGTATTCCCGATAACCCTGGACATAGACCACCCTCGGTGGATGAAGGGGTTGAAGCGATTGCAGAAGGCGTCGCTGAAGGTTGCCATGGGCAAGCAACGTGGCGGCGTCATCGGAACGGCGCAACGCCTGGTCGGCATGGGTCAGGCTGCAGTCGGCTTTGTCTCTATCTATACGATACCGGCGATTCGCCATGAAGTACCTGCCAGTAGTCGTATGGAGCCGGCTTATTAGCCTGGCTGCTGCTTTAACGAAATAACGAGGGGGCGTTTACGCCCCCTTTTTTGTTTCTGGCGAACTAGCCTTGGTGTCTGGGCGCGTAAATTGCTGATGGCTACAGCCTTGTTAAAAAAATGCCATTATTTTTCCAAGATACGTTGACACAGGGAATTGCGCCTGTATACTTCTCGGACTCGGCAGACACGAAGCACTTCGCTAGTGAGATGCCCGCTCTTTTACAATTGAATCAAGTAATTTAGAAGGGTGCTTGTATTGCATGGGTTGCGTAGAGCAACAGATGTAAACGAAGTACCTGGCTTAAGCTTTAATTGGCTGTTGTTATCTTCGCTCTTCGGAGA
>CALLPU010000287.1 GCA_938016235.1 uncultured Granulosicoccus sp.
GGGTTGTGACATCGCCATGGCGCGAGTGGCGATTGAGGTAGCTGCCACCGGTACACAGCTGGAGATCGGTCGGCTCGATGGTCGGATGAAACGGTTGGTCGCCACCGTTACCGATATTCCGTTCGTGGATCCGAAGCGTGAACGGGCGAGAGCCTGAGCATCATACTAAACACGCATTGCCGGCTTCTACATCCAGGTGCCTGTTCACGGAGGAGTGAACAGGCACCTTGTCCTTACATCACAGCAGGCTTAGTGTGAAAATTTCCTGATTTCACCCGACTTCAAACGCGACGCGTACGAGGCCAGTTCTTTCTTCACAATGGACATCAGAAAGTACAGGCCAGTGATGTTCACAACCGCCATGGCGAAGATGGCAGCATCTGAAAAATCAATGACGGGCCCAAGGCTGGCAGCTGCACCGATCACGATGAAAATGCAGAAGATAACCTTGAAGATAATCTCCGATACCTTGCCTTCACCGAACAGATAGGTCCACGCTTTCAGACCATAGTACGACCAGGAGATCATCGTTGAGAACGCAAACAGCACTACCGCTATTGCCAGAACATACGGGAACCAGCTTATTGCCGATCCGAACGCTGCCGAGGTTAATGCAACACCTGAATTACCGTCAACAGTGGCAATGGATCCGCCTTCAACCATATACAGGCTGGTGGCAGGATCGATCAGCAGTTGCCCTGAGATGGTGATGACCAACGCCGTCATCGTACAAATGACGACTGTGTCAATCAGTGGCTCAAGCAGGGACACGAAACCTTCGGTAATCGGCTCTTTGGTTTTTACCGCAGAGTGAGCGATGGCGGCAGATCCCACACCAGCCTCGTTAGAGAATGCGGCACGCTTGAATCCTTGAATCAGAGCGCCAACAAAACCACCCGCAACACCCAGACCCGTGAACGCTCCATCGAAAATCTGACCAAACGCCCAGCCGATCTTGTCAAAATTGATGATCAGAATAACGAGCGCTGCACCCACATAAAGGATGCCCATGAAAGGAACGACTTTTTCAGTGACTCGGGCGATGGATTTGACACCACCGACAATGACGGCGAACACAACGATCGCAAAGATGATACCGGTGATCCAGCCCGGGTAATCGCCAACGATACCGGAGATCTGCGCGTGCGCCTGGTTAGCCTGGAACATGTTGCCGCCACCCAGCGCACCGAGTATGCAGAAAACCGAAAACAGGACAGCCAGGATTTTTCCGCCCGGCAGCCCGCGCTCTTTAAAGCCCTTGGAGATGTAATACATCGGGCCACCTGAAACGGTGCCATCCGGATACTCGTTTCGGTATTTGACGCCGAGTGTGCATTCCGTGAATTTCGAGGCCATCCCTAACAGACCGGCGAGAATCATCCAGAACGTGGCGCCCGGGCCACCAATACCGACCGCAACCGCAACGCCTGCGATATTTCCCAGCCCGACCGTACCGGACAGTGCCGTAGCCAGTGCCTGGAAATGGCTGACTTCGCCAGCGTCCTTGGGGTCGGAGTAATCACCTTTGACCAACGAGATGGCGTGAGAAAAGAAACGCAACTGTACGAATCCGAAATACAGCGTAAATATGGTTGCGGCTACAACGAGCCACATCACGATCCACGGAAAACTGGTGCCGGGAAGTGGTGCGAAGATCAGACTCACGAAGGGTCCGGTGAACGAGGCGAAGGCTTCATTGACCTTCTGATCAAGAGACATGGCATCTTGCGCGTACGCTGCTGGTGTCAGCGCCGCGAATGCAATGAATGAGAGGAATAGTCGAGATATCAGTGTCATGTTTTGGTCCTCATCCGACGACGGTGACGGGCACACTGGCGCTCATCACAAGATTAGCAGTGGAGCTGCCGAACAGCCGCTTGGCGAAACCACCTTCCGAAGAACGGCTGACGATAAGCTGATCGGCACCTTCTTCGAGGCAGATGGCGTTCAACGTGTCAGCAACATCACCGTGACGCACTACACCGCGCGCATTGATGGATTCTGCGGATAGCGCACTGACTGCCGGATTAATGACGCGTTCAGTCGCCGTGCTGATTTCCTGCTCGCGGCGTTTGTGGCGCACAGCGTTTTCTTCGGCTGTCTGAAAAGAGTACGGAGACCACTCGATGACATACACAATCAGCAATTCACAATCGCCGATCAGTTTGGCCATTCGTTTTGCATAGGCAAGAGCTCGATCTCCGGAACCGTGTCCATCCAGACCGATTACCAGTTTTGTCGTCATGTTTTTATTTCCTCTTGGTTCGAAGGACTAGTATTCGCCAAAACCAGTAGCCCATTAACCTGTATCAATCTTAACCAGAGGATTTCGGACTATTGTGTCCGTGTAACACGCACTATTGTGACGACCGGTTTAATCGGTCCAGCGCGCTGGGCGTTTTTCCAGGAACGCACCGAGCCCTTCTTGTGCCTCATCACCGGTTCTGATGGCGGCCAATCTGTCGCAGAGATTGTCGCGAAGCTCTGTGTTGATGGGTCTGCCGGCAACATCGGCTATCAATTTTTTGGCGCTCTCCTGCGCATTCGGACCTGCGCCAAGCAAGGCAGTGACATGCTCTTCCACGCGGGTATCCATGTTGTCTGTGGAGCAGACGTCATGCACCAGTCCGAGGCGATAGGCTTCCACGGCGTCTATGCGTTCACCGGTCAGAAAATAACGGCGTGCGGCTCTGGGGCCGATGGCTGCCAGCGAGTAGGGGCTGATGGTTGCCGGGATAATGCCCAATTTCACTTCTGAAAAGGCGAACTGCGCTGATTCACTGGCAACAACAATATCGCAGCAGCACGCCAGCCCGGTTCCACCACCCAGAGCAGCGCCCTGAATACGGGCAACCGTGGGTCGCGCGAAGCTATTGACCGAATCGAGCATGTCGGAAAAGGCCATGGCGTCAGCACGATTTTCGGCTTCGCTCAGGGAGGCCGACGCCTTCATCCAGTTGATGTCGGCCCCGGCACAAAAGTGTTTGCCGCTGGCGGCAATGACAAGCAAGCGCGTGTTGCTGGTCAGCTTTTTCACGGTAATGGTCAGTTCATCAATGAAGGCGCGATTGATCGCGTTGTACTGCTCGGGTCTGTTCAGGGTAATCGTGGTGACACCCCGTGCGTCAGTCTGTGTTTTCAGGTACGGCATCTTTACCAATGTCGGTTTAGTGGTTGGTGGTGTCTCCAGTGATGCAGCGTCGTCAGTAGCCGGTACCCGACCCACAGCGCCACAACGAAGACCGGCCAGGGTGTTTTCCATAGGTTCCACGCACAGAACGCCGCGGCATAAGCGGCCAGTGCTACCCAGAAAGTGACTATCAGCCATCGAAGGTGTGAGTGATAGGCCGTACCGGCAGTGGCTGCCTGCGACACATGAGCAATCAACACACCGATGATGGCGGTGACGCCGAACAGCACATGCAAGCCCATCAGCAGCATGACAAGCAGGGATAATCGGCGCGGCTGGTTGCTGCGCGTTGAATCCTGAACAGCTACCATCCGCCGGTCTTGAGCCAGCGGCCCAGTTGTTCCAGACGATCGTGGCCCCAGAATTTTTCCCCGTTTACCACCATCATGGGTGACCCGAAAATGCCCACCTCGATAGCGTTGTTAACCTCGGATTTTAACGATTCCTTGATAGCGGGCTGCTGTATCGCCTCTAACAGATCTTCAGCTTGAATGCCCTGTTCAGAGGCGCAGGCACCGAGGATACCGGGATTGGTAATGTCTTTACCCTGCGTGTAATACGCCCGAAACGTGGCATGCACGAACTCACTGGTTTTCGATCGGACGGACTCATCTTCATGGTCACGAATCCACAGAGTGGCCCTGCAGGCGGCAACTGCCGGAATCGGGAAGGTTGCCGGATGCTGATAATCCAGCTCATGTTCTCTGGCAGCCCGGGCAAAATCCATGATCGCGTAATCACCTTTCAATGGCGCTTCGGTCAGTGGGGCTTGACCCGTGACCTTGAAAACGGCACCGAGCAAAATAGGGCGCCACACCACCGTGTAATCGTTGGCACTGGCAACGGCTTCAATTCGCTCACTCGCCAGATACCCATAGGGTGATGAATAGTCGTAGTAGAAATCGATGAGTCTGGACATGTTGTTCTCTTGCCTTTTGCTGATAGTGAGCACCTTACAGGGTTGACTGGCGTGACCCCAGTGCACGACTGATGACCAGTCGTTGAATCTCAGAGGTGCCTTCATACAACTGACACACGCGTATGTCTCTGGCTATCCGTTCTACGGCATAGTCGCGCAGATAGCCATACCCACCATGAATCTGTATGGCGTCCGAGCAGACTTTTTCGGCCATTTCGCTGGCAAACAGTTTGGCCATTGAAGCCTCCACCAGGCACTGTTGCCCGGCATCTCGAAGCATGGCCGCACGCAGCACCATCAACCGCGCAGCGTCGAGTTGTGTTGCCATGTCGGCTAGCTTGAAACCGATTGCCTGATGCTCGATGATCGGTTTGCCAAAGCTTTTTCGCTCCTGTGCAAACCGTAAGGCATGCTCATAGGCACTGCGGGCCATGCCAACCGATTGCGCCGCAATGCCGATGCGGCCACCCTCCAGATTGGACAGGGCGATGCGGTAGCCGTCGCCCTCATCACCCAATCTGTCGGCTATCGGAACGCAGCAGTCGTCCAGCATGATCTGACAGGTCTCCGAGGCGCGTTGTCCCATCTTTTCTTCAAAGCGGCTGACGTTATAGCCGGGGTTGTCTGTATTGACAATAAAGGCGGACAGCCCGCCCTTGCCTTCCCCGGTTCGGGCAAACACAATTGCAAGCCCGGCACTTTTGCCGCTCGTGATGAATTGCTTGCAACCATTGAGGCGGTAATGGTCGTCGTGAAGAACGGCGGTGGTACTGATGGCAGATGCATCTGAACCGGCGTCGGGTTCGGTCAGGCAAAAAGCACCTAACAGCTCGCCGCTGGCCATGTCTGGAAGATAGCGCGACTGTTGCTGCTCGGTGCCAAACCTGAGCAAGGGCATGCATCCGACAGAATTGTGCACGCTCATGATAGTTGAACAAGAGCCGTCGCCGGCAGCGATTTCTTCCAGTGCCAGTGCATACGCCACGTTGTCCGCTTCCGCACCGCCGAATGATTCGGGAACCAGCATCCCCAGAAAACCCAGGGCGCCCATCTGCGCTATGGCGTCAGCCGGAAACTGACTGAGCCTGTCGTTCTCTGCAGCCTGCGGTGCCAGCACGGATTGGGCAAAGTCACGGGCGGTGTCGCGTATCAGGCGCTGTTCTTCTGTCAGGGTCAGCATGATGAATCAACGAAGCCTTTCGATGGCAACAGCGGTGGCTTCGCCGCCACCAATGCACAGCGAGGCAACACCAGTCGATAAATCGTGGTGTTCCAGTGCATTCATGAGGGTCACCAGGATACGGGCACCTGATGCGCCTACCGGATGGCCCAGCGCACACGCACCGCCGTGAATGTTGACCCTGCCGTCATCAAGTCCCAACTCTTTTATAGCTGCCATGGTCACTACGGCAAAGGCTTCATTGATCTCGTACAAATCGATATCTGCAGCCTGCCTGCCCAGCCTGTCAAGCAGCTTTTGCATGGCGTATACCGGGGCAGTGGTGAACCAGGCGGGCGCTTGAGCATGACTTGCGTGTCCGAGTATTCTTGCGCGAGGCGTCAGGTTGCGTTTTTCAGCTTCAGACAGCTTCATCATGACAAGCGCAGCCGCACCGTCAGAAATTGAACTTGCATTGGCCGCTGTCACGGTGCCATCCTTGGCAAAAGCGGGCCGGAGTGTCGGAATGCGTTCTAGGTTGGCCTTGGGCGGTTGCTCGTCGGTGGAGATGGTTCGATCACCCTTGCGCGATTGCAGTATCACAGGTTCTATCTCTCGGGCAAACACGCCGTTATGCATGGCTTCCTGTGCCCGCTTGAGCGAATTGATGGCGAATGAATCCTGCGCCTCACGTGTGAACTGATAATGCGTGGCGGTTTGTTCGGCGAAATGCCCCATCAGCCTGCCAGGCTCATAGGCATCCTCAAGCCCGTCCAGAAACATGTGATCCTTGACCTCGCCATGGCCCATGCGTAATCCATCACGCACCTTGGGCAGAATATACGGTGCATTGCTCATGCTCTCCAAACCGCCGGCCACCATCACCTCATTGCTGCCCGCGCCGAGTAGATCGTGTGCGAGCATGACAGCCTTCATGCCAGAGCCGCACATCTTGTTGATGGTGGTGCAGCCGGCACCCTGCGGAATGCCACCACCCAGAGAGGCCTGCCGGGCAGGTGCCTGACCCAGGCCTGCAGGCAACACGCAGCCCATGATGACCTCATCGACTGCGTCCCCTGTTACCCCGGCTCTGGACAGCGCTGCACGAATACTGACAGCGCCCAGTTGCGGTGCTGTTGCGCTGGCAAGATCGCCCTGAAATCCACCCATGGGCGTGCGCGCGCCATCGACGATGACGATGGGATCACTGGATTGTGTATGCATGGTTTTGAGATAGTCTGTTCACGGAGTCTGGTTAAGTTGCGCTCGGCAGCGCGATTCGATTTCGTCAAATTCCTGCAAGGCAAGTTCGATGTCCTCGCGTTGCGACAGCAATGTGTGGCGACTCTGCGCAATCTTGCCCAGCATGGCTTCAAGCTGCTTACGCTCACCATCAGGTGTGTCGTACAGCTTAATCATGTCGTGGATTTCCTTGAGTGGCCAGCCCAGGCGTTTGCCGCGCAAGACCAGTTTCAGGCGGGTGCGATCTGCTCTGGAGTACACGCGTTGTTGCCCACGACGGGCAGGTTGCAGCAAACCCCTGTCCTCGTAAAAGCGAATGGTTCTCGTGGTGATATCCAGTTCCTGCGCAAGCTCGGCTATGGAGAAGACCGGTTCGATATCGTGGGCAGAAGACGCTGTCATCACACAAGAGTAAGTTGACGTTGACGTAAACGTCAACTGCGGGCACTCTTTTCATATTGGATTGACCCAGGAGAAACATCATGTCGCAGGCCGCTATTCAG
>CALLPU010000288.1 GCA_938016235.1 uncultured Granulosicoccus sp.
AATGACATCGCCTTAGTCCGGTTTAAGCTGATTGCAGATATCATATCTGAGTGAAAACTCGCTTACGAATGAAACATGGACGATAGTGGCTATTGTCCAAAACTAGAATTACAGATTTGGTTACGATCTGAATCTGACTGTTTTATACAGTCTGGGTTTATACACCTCAGCGTATTTTGTGGGATGAACGTCCACGTCGCTTCAGGCTGCAATCATCCGCTCGAAACGACTGATCAATCCACGTCAGTAAAGCGCACTGACTCTACACGTGTAGAGTCAAATCACGACTGGTATGGCCATTGTTGAATATAGATGAAACTTGGTGGTGCACTGACCTGCAGTATTGCCGGCACCACCATATAAAATCATATTGCGTGTTCAGCGTATTCGCTAGAACAACATGTTCCGTTAACTACCCGGATGATCCCACTTGATCTGGAATTCGATTTCCTCTTCACCGTCTGAACGTTCGTGTTCAATACTGTATACAGCGCGCACGGGTACGTAAATGCGCTCTCCGGCAATTTGAATTTCAAATTGTTCGTCGGCTTCTATGCAATCAGCAAGACGCCTGAGTTTCTCCACAAACTCCTTGTTGGTATAGACTTTTTCCAGATCTCGTTCCGACTTCATATCACTCTCTCGTGTTAACGGCGCTCTTTAGCGGTGTGTCGCTGAAATGGTGGTCTTGTTGGTGTTGCCTGATGTTAGCCTGTTCAGCCGGCGAGCGCCTTGACAATGGTTCGCATGGCCAGCATGCCTGGATCATCCATGCCGATAGTCTTCTCACCGAACATGCGTGCCCGGCCAATAGTCGCCTGTGTATTTCGGAAAGCATCCAGCGCATCATCCACGGCCTGGCTGGCTGCCTTGGCAACCGCCGCCTCATCATTCTGGCCAGCGGTTGCCTGCGCTACTGCATCCAGACTATCCAGTACGGTCTTGCCTCCCAGATCGGCTTTGCCTCTTGCCTGCATGGCATCGCGCGCAAGTGCGGTTAGCTCCGACACACGATCGGGAGCAATGCTGATTTCGCCTTTCAACGCTTTTGCCATCGCCATTAAGCCGGTAGCCATCAGCGTGCCGTAGGATGATCCTGAGCTTTTGGTAAACGCCTGAGCGCATTGCAGCAGAGTCTTGCCTAGGTCGTCGGGCAAGTCATCGGTAATTTCCGCAATCAGCTCCATGCCTCGGCTCAGCGTAATACCCAGATCACCATCACCCAGGGCGCCGTCGGCGTCGTTGAGCATTTCGAAATCGCGCTGCGCCGCTGCGTTAAGCCGAGCAATAGCCGCCACGATGGCTTGACGATCAATACTCAACCCACTCTCCAGAAGGCGCAATCGCAGGGAGCCTGTAGTAGAGCCTCCAATTCATCATCCAGCTTGCACACGGTAAATGACACACCAGACATTTCCATGGAAGTGGCGTAACGACCTACCAGCGGCATGAAAATGCTGGCCCCGGTAGCCTCCAGTCGCGCCTGCACGGTGCGGTAAAGAATATACAGCTCTTCCGGCGGTGTCGCTCCCAGGCTGTTCACCATCACAGACACCCGATCACCTGAAGACAAGGCCTGATCCTCCAGTAACCGATCCATCATCTCGTTCGCAATGTCATCAGCGGGCAGTAGTTTTCCCCGGCGCATGCCCGGTTCGCCGTGTATGCCCATGCCAATTTCCATTTCATCATCGGCAATGGTGAAAGTGGGCTTGCCAGCTTGTGGCACCGTGCATGGGCCCAATGCCACACCGATAGAGCGGCAGGCATCCGCTGTTTTCTGTGCTACAGCGGTAACAGCTGTAAGATCCTGACCAGCTTCTGCCGCGGCGCCTGCCGTCTTGAAGGCGTACACCATGCCGGCAACACCGCGTCGTTTTTCCCGTTCCTCAAGCGATGCGGAAGCAACATCGTCGGCCAGCAATACCGTGGTGCACTGGATGTCTTCGAAATCCACCAGGTCTCCTGCCATGTCGAAATTCATCACGTCGCCGCCATAATTGCCATACAGACGCAACACACCTGCGCCACGATCGGCCACTCGAAGTGCATCAGCCATTTGCTCAGCTGAAGGTGAGGCGAAAACATCGCCGATAGCGCAGGCATCCAGCAAACCTTTTCCAACATAGCCTGTGAAAACGGGTAGATGCCCTGAGCCACCACCAGTCACGATACCGACTTTGCCTTCTGCTGTTTCCGTGGCACGCGCTACCACACGACCGGTGTCTCCGTAGAGCCGGTAGTACTCCGGATGAGCAGCGGTCAACCCTGCCAGGGTTTCGTCAACGTAGTCAACGGGTTCGTTCAATAACTTCTTCACGCGTTTTCTCCTGTGGTCTTTGCGGCAGTGGCGGGCGGCTTTTGGCGTCGTTGACTCCAGTCAACTGTATTGATGAGCATGACTGCGATCAGCAAGGCCCCCCAGATCAGCTCCCGTGCAAAATTGGATACCTGCAGCATGTTCAATCCGCTGGACAAGAACTGCATGGACAGAACCGCTAGCACTACGCCGATAACCTTGCCGCGTCCGCCATAGGGATTGACACCGCCGAGCACTGCAATGAGCACGGCCAGCAAGAGATAACTGGAGCCGTAATCGGCTTTGGCAGAATTGGCCCGGCTCATGATGACAAGCCCTGCAATGGCGGCAAGGGCCCCAGACATGACATAGACACGCAGTAAGAGCTTTGACGTGTCGATGGCGGCATACAACGCAGCCAGTGGATTTGCGCCGTACAGCGTCGCTCGAAGTCCGAATGACGTTCTGGTCAGCAGGATGTGCAGCGCAAACGCGAGCAGCACAAATATGATCAGCGGCACCGGTATGCCGAACAACAGGGCATTGCCGAGCCAGGCTACCGATTCCGGAAAGCCCATCACGGCACTGCCACCGGTTAATGCCACGGCAAATCCAGTGAATACCAGCCCTGAACCAAGCGTGGCCAGTATGGGGGGTAGGGCGAGTCTTGCCACCAGCAGACCGTTGATCGCCCCTGCCACTGCGCCAACAGCCAGAGCCGACGCATAAGCCAACGCCAGCCACGGTAGCGACTCAAGGCTGCCAATACCTGTCGGTGCAAAGGTTGCCAGTAAGGTTGCTGCCACTACTGCAGACAAATTGGCTACACCGACCACGGACAGGTCTATACCGCCTGTCATCATGGTCAACGTCATGGCCAGTGCCAAAATGGCAAA
>CALLPU010000289.1 GCA_938016235.1 uncultured Granulosicoccus sp.
ACCAGAAACAGCCCGATCACCTTGAATCTTGCGGCCGATCGTCGTGACACGTTAATCGACGATACGCCGGTAACGTCGCGTTACGTCACGGATGAAAATGATCGAGTGCTGGGAACACTGGCGCCCATCGGGGCAGATCCCAGGCGTGGGTATCTGCTGTTTGAAGCGAATGAAGAGCACGCATCAGCGTATGCCGGTAGCCAGCTGGCCAGACTATTCAGCCTGCTGTTGCTCGTCAGCCTGCTGGCCGGTAGCGGCCTGCTGATTTTTGCGCTGGTGTTGTCGTCGCGTATTCGTCGTTTGTCGCAGCAGGCACAGCTGGCCATAGCGGATGATGGTCGGGTGCGCGGCTTGCCGGGCAGTGAGGCAAACGATGAGATAGGCGATTTATCGCGAAAACTCTCTTCACTGTTGTCGCGCTCTGCCGCCTACACGCAGTACCTTGAAGCGCTGGCGAGTCGTTTGTCCCACGAGTTGCGCACACCGCTGTCGGTTGTTCGAACGTCTATCGAGAATCTGGATCGTGATGCCATGGATGAGCAATCGCGGCGGTTGCTCGATCGAGCCAGCGGCGGAGCAGAGCACCTGAGCTCCATTATCAAGGCACTGGTTGAATCCACGCGCCTGGAGCAAAGCGTGCAGTTGGCAGATCGCGAGACGGTTAATCTGCGTGACTGGTTGGCGGGTTGTCAGGCTCGCTATGAGCAGGTGTATCCAATGACTGAATTTCGAGTGCTGCCTGACCCACCCGCTGCACTGAGCATCACGGCGTCACCTGAACTGCTGCAGCAGGCGTTCGACAAGCTGGTGGATAATGCTGTGAGCTATGCTACCGCGGATCCGGTGATATTCCATCTGCGTACAGATGTCGGATCGCAGACGAGACAGGTGTTTCTCGGCGTTGCCAATCAGGGGGAGCCTGTTGATGAATCAAGGTTGGCGCAATGGTTTGAGCCGATGTATTCGGAGCGTGATGTGGAGCCAGAAACCCTGCATTTGGGGCTCGGCCTGTACATCGTGAGAATGATCGCACAGGCGCATGGTGGAACGGCCTATGCGCAGAATAGAACCGACCGGCATCAGCAAAACTGGGTACACGTCGGACTCCACCTGCATTGCGACTAGAAACGTCTTGCGTCAGGCGGATACCTTTTTAGTACTTACGCACCGACGTCGTGACATGACACAATAAGCAGATGAGTAATGAAAACACGCCGATAGTGTCAGTACGCGGCTTGACCAAGACGTACGACGGAGGCCACCAGGCGCTCAAGGGTATCGATCTGGATATCCGGGAAGGAGAAATTCTGGCGCTGTTGGGCCCCAATGGCGCTGGCAAGACAACCCTGATTTCCACCGTTTGCGGTCTGGTGACACCCAGCTCGGGTACGGTCACGGTGGGTGGTCACGATATAATCAAAGATTATCGGGTGACCCGTAAATTAATCGGTCTGGTTCCCCAGGAACTGACGCTGGGTGCGTTCGATCTGGTGGGTGACACGGTGCGCTTCAGCCGCGGTTTGTTCGGGTTGCCACCCAATGAGGATCGAATCGATGAGATCCTGACCGACTTGAGTCTGATCGACAAGAAAGATGACCCGGTCAACCGGTTGTCTGGTGGCATGAAACGCCGGGTGCTCATAGCCAAGGCGTTATCACACGAACCCCGGGTACTCTTTCTCGATGAGCCAACCGCCGGTGTCGATGTGGAGCTGCGCAAGGATATGTGGAAACTGGTTGAAAAGCTTCGCCAGGATGGCGTGACCATAATCCTCACGACGCATTACATCGAAGAGGCGGAAGAGATCGCCGACAGGGTCGGAGTCATCAGTGATGGACGGCTACTGGTCATTGACGAAAAAGCAAACCTCATGGCCTCTCTGGGTCGTAAACAGCTGATGGTGGATTTGCGTGCACCGGTAGAGGTGTTACCCGATTCGCTCAGCAAATTCAATCTGGAGCGCTCTGACGATGGGCTGCGACTGACCTATACATTCGATACTCAGGGTGAGCGAACTGGTATAACCGCGCTACTGCAGGCGTTGAATGCGGCGGGTATCGGGCTCAAGGATCTGAACACGTCACAAAGCTCACTGGAAGACATTTTCGTTAACCTGGTACACCGTGATCATGAACGTTGAAGCCATCAAGGCCATCTACATCAATGAGATGCGTCGTACCCGCAAAACGTTGATGCAGAGCATAGCGTCACCGGTCATCTCAACCGTGTTGTATTTTGTGGTGTTTGGCTCTGCGATAGGCTCAAGAATACAATCGGTGGAAGGGGTGGAATACGGCTCGTTTATCGTGCCCGGTCTGATCATGCTCTCGCTGCTTACCCAGAGCATCTCCAATGCCTCTTTCGGCATATTTTTCCCCAAATTCACGGGCACTGTTTACGAGGTTATGTCTGCGCCGATCTCGTTTTTTGAAGTGTTGGTCGGGTATGTGGGAGCCGCCGCCACGAAGTCGCTGATCATCGGCACCATTATTCTGATCACCGCGTCGTTGTTCGTAGAGCTGCGGATTGCTCATCCGTTCTGGATGGTGGCGTTCTTGCTCATGACCTGTATCGCGTTCAGTCTGTTCGGTTTCATTATCGGTCTGTGGGCCGACAACTTCGAAAAACTGCAGCTCATACCGTTGCTGGTCATCACACCGCTGGTGTTTCTTGGCGGCAGTTTCTACTCGGTCAGCATGCTTCCGGAGTTCTGGCAGAAGGTCACACTGCTCAATCCGGTGCTCTATCTGATCAGCGGTTTTCGCTGGAGCTTTTTCGAAGTCTCGGATGTCAGCGTTACCGTCAGCCTGATCATGATTACAGGCTTTCTCATTGCATGCCTGATAGTGGTCTGGGCGATGTTCAAGACAGGCTACAAGCTGAAGCAATAGAAGGAGAGCGTGATTGCAGTTTGCTCAGTTGTGTTCGCAGGAACCATCGACGCCATCGGCTTATCCGGCTGATGAACAGTTTACCCTGCAGATGATCAACTTCATGCTGCATGCATATCGCGTCCATGCCAGACAATTCCTGTTCGAATGGCGCTCCGTCCTTGTCCAGGGCCTTGACGTGTACAACAGCTGAGCGAATGACCTTGGCCTCAATGCCCGGCAGCGACAAACAACTCTCGTGCGCAATGGCATATCCGGCTTTTGCAGTAATTTCAGGGTTGATGTAAACGTTGACGTGAGTTCTGTCGTCTGTCAGGTCGGTGACCAGTACTTGTTGCAACACCCCGATTTGTGGCGCACTAAGCCCGATACCGGTTGTGGCATACAGTGTGTGGGTTAGATCATTGATGATCGTTTGCAGAGGATCACCGAACTGAGTGACAACAGCAGACTGCGCTAACAGTTGTGGGTCCGGGTACTGAACGATGGATTGGACAGTCATTCGCGACTCTTTACTGCAATCGCCCGGGAGAATCGGCGAGGGCGGGATTGCCGACAATGACGCTTGTTTCGGGCGTGTTGGCTTTGCGTCGTATTAACGGATAGGCCGCAATGATCGTGAGCAGCAGCAAACTGATCTCGATGGTGTATACAGCCATATAGCCACTGGCCAGACCCCAGAGATGTTCTTCTGCGCCCATTGCACTGTTGACCAGATCGCGAATAATGCCGCTGAGTGCCAGTGCAATACCGGCAGCGGTGGCCTGCACAGCCCCCCACGCACCCAGTGCCAGCCCGGCTTGATGGGCCGGAGCGCGGTTCATGGTGGCTGTAAGTGTGCCATGCCCAAACAGAGCAGCGCCAAAACCAATCAGAAAGTTGCCAATGAGGAATAACGAGGGTGTATTCAACGGTGCGGCCGATATCACCAGCAGAAATGCGGGAACACCGACCCAGGCGCCGTTGAGAATCATCTGATAAGGATCACCACCACGCCCCAGGATGCGTGAGGCGAGAGCAAAGCCAATCAAGCCACCTGAGGCCAGGATTGCCGTGAGTTTCGTTGTTGCGCTGACTGACATGTTAAGAACGTGCCCGCCAAACGGCTCAAGCAGCACATCCGCCATGCCGAAAGCCATGGTTCCAAGACCGATGATGACCAGTTGTCTAATCGCACCCGTACCGGCACAGAACTGTGCCCAGGCGTCACTGAAAGAGGGGTCATTGACGGTTTGCCGGGACGCGTCGCCCAAGGTTTCCTGTTGCCACATGGCGACGAAATTAAGAAATACCGTTACCACTGCGGCACCTTGAATCACACGAACCAGTCGGCCGGGTGAGAAGGTTTCAAGTGCAGCACCAAACACCAGTGCCGCGACGATCATGCCCAGCAACAGCATGACGTACATCAGGCCAACTACCTTTGGATGTGAATCGTTATCGGTCAGATCGCACGCCAGTGCAAGACCGGCGGTTTGTACCGTGTGCACACCGGCGCCAACCATCAGGAACGCCAGTGCGGCTGCAGCTTGCCCTACCCAGAGTGGGTAGTTAACCGATTCGCCCTGCTGACCCAATACCAGCAGGGCAAAGGGCATGATGGCGAATCCGCCAAACTGCCAGAGTGTGCCTTTCCAGATGAACGGCACACGTCGCCATCCCAGTGCGCAGTGATGCGTATCGGATTTGTAACCAATCAGTGCACGGAACGGGGCGAACACCAGCGGCAATGCCAGCATCACCGCCACCAGCCAGGCAGGTACCTGCAGTTCAACAATCATGACGCGATTCAGGGTGCCTACCAGCAGAACCAGCGCCATGCCGACAGACACCTGAAACAACGATAACCGCAGCAGTCTAGAGAGTGGAACTTCCTTCGTGGCGACGTCGGCAAACGGCAAAAATCGTGGACCCATGTCGATCCACGAGGTGAGCAGTTTTTTGCCAGGATGTTTCATGACGCTACCGCTTGACGATGGTTAGTCGTCTTTCTTGAGAACAGGTATGCCGAACAGCGATGACAACGGTGTTGAGTTTTTAGACAGCAGTGGAAAGCCGAAGCTGGAGCTCTTGTTAGCTGGTCGGGAATCTTTTAACGGTTGCATGCCAATCTTGTCAGACAGTGGAGTTGGCGTATCTTTCAGTACCTCCCATCCAAACTTTGACGATAAGGGCGTCGGATTGTCCTTGA
>CALLPU010000290.1 GCA_938016235.1 uncultured Granulosicoccus sp.
CCACGAGCGGTATCGGTGTTGGTGTGCCCGGTACCCTGCTGGGCGCTGCTCAGGCGCTGGCGAATCACGGCACGATGGAGCTTGCCGATGCGCTGGCACCGGCTATCAAACTGGCTGAAGAAGGCTTTGCCATCAACGCACGCCTTGCCGATCTGACCGATAGTGAGCGTACAAACGCATGGCCCGAAACTGCCGCGAAGTTCCGTACTGAAGCCGGTGAGCCGCTGTCAGAAGGCTTTTTACTGGTGCAACCGGATCTGGCCAAGACGTTCCAGATGATTGCCGATAACGGTGTCAGTGCTTTTTACACCGGGGAAATAGCTGAAGCGATTGTCAATGCACAACTGCGATCACGGGCTGAAGTGGGTCCCAAGGGCGCAGGGCGAATGAGCCTGCAGGATCTGAGCGACTACCTTGAAGACTTCAACACCGGTGGCATCGATGTTCGTGATCCCATCGTTACCGACTATCGGGGTTATGAAATCAATGGTATGCCGCCTCCGTCATCCGGCGGCCTGACGGTTGGTCAGATTCTGGAATGTCTGGAAACCTTTGATCTTGGCAATGCAGACGCAGGCTTTGGTGCTGGATCGGCGTCTACGCTGCACGTCATGATCGAATCCATGCGACTGGCATTCTCCAGCCGCTCCGTGTGGATGGGTGATACTGACTTTGTCACACTGCCGCTCAACGGCTTGCTGGATGCGCAGTATCTGCAGGAACGGTGCGACCTGATCAGTGCTGACACGCGCATAGAAAACGATGCCATTCAACCGGGTGATCCGCGGCAGTTCGATGCCGACTTTGCCGTGCAGAACGATGCCACGATCAGCAACGCCAGCGAAGGGCCAGTGGGCATTGATACAACCCACTTCACTGTCATTGATGCGAACGGTAATGTGGTTACCTGGACATCAACCATTGAAGGCACCTGGGGCTCGGGCATGACGGTTCCCGGGTACGGCTTCCTGTTGAATAACGAATTAACCGATTTCAACTTCGGGCCGCAGCAAACCGACCCTTCAGCAGAAGACTTCAAGCCCGGTGCTAACGATGTTGCGCCTGGCAAACGACCTCGCAGCAGCATGGCACCCACGATGATCTTCAAGGATGACAAGTTCGTGGCAGCCTATGGATCACCGGGCGGTTCCACCATCATCAACTCGGTGGTAAACATAACGGTGAACCTGATCGATCACGGCATGAGCGTGCAGGAAGCGATTGATGCCAGCCGCATCAGTGCCACCTCGCCCACCGGATCTGTGGCTTATGAAACGTTTGATCAAGCCACACTGGATGCGTTAACTGCGCTTGGTCATACACTTCGCGATAATCCAGGCGACATCGGTTCTGTACAAGCCGTGATGGTTGATGAAACCAGCGGTGAAGTGACCGCGGGTGCGGATAGCCGTCGAGCCGGAACCGTCGCTGGTATTCAGTGATAGCGACACCGCAGTATCGTTAAGCGGAAGCCCGTACCGATTCGTCGGTATGGGCTTTTTTTTTAGCTGACAGCATTGCAAGCCATCGCGTTGCTGCCTTGTTGATTGTTGATCGGATAAACAGAGAACCCGCATGACTCGATTTTCAGCCAATCTTGGCTTTCTATGGACCGAACTATCGTTACCTGACGCTATCCATGCGGCAGCGAAGGCAGGCTTTGCAGCAGTGGAGTGTCATTGGCCCTATGAGACACCAGCGGCCGAGATACAGGCTGCGCTGGAAACCAGTGGGCTACCCATGATCGGTTTGAACACTTTGCGCGGTGATGTGTCCAACGGTGACAATGGCGTGGCTGCCATCAAGGGTCGAGAGCAGGAAGCTCGTGAGTATATCGATCAGGCTATCGAGTACGCAGCAGCCATTCACTGCCCGAATGTGCATGTCATGGCAGGCTTCACTGACCAGGGGCAGGATGCCGAAAACACGTTCCAGGAAAACCTGCAGTATGCCTGCACTCAAGCACAACGCGTCGACATCAACATTCTGATTGAGCCGCTAAACCATCATGATGCGCCCGGGTATCACCTGAATACGCTGGATGCCGCGCTTGCCACGATAGAAAACGTGGCCATGAGCAATATCAGTGTGATGTTTGATTGCTATCATCTGCAGATCATGCAGGGGGATTTGACGCGCCGTCTGACCGCACATCTCTCGTCCATCGGCCATATACAGATTGCGGCTGTCCCTGATCGTGGTGAGCCCAATGGTGGCGAACTGCATTACCCGAATTTACTGGGTAAACTGGATGAGCTCGGATGGACAGGCTATGTCGGGGCTGAATACAAACCGCGAACTGATACCCAGTCCGGTTTGAGCTGGATGAACGACTACGCACGGTAGTACGATAAACTCACAACCAGCAACGCATGATATTTACATCTGCGTTACTGCACAGTCTGTTGTTCAAACTCCTCTCGATAACCGGTACGCGGATCCGACAACACCACACGATAGGTGGTTGTACTGTCAAAGACAGGCAACACTACGGCTGGGGTGCTGGATCGTCTTGCATACACCAGCGACGCATCTTTTTCGTTGAATACCTGAATGACCGGCTCAGCCACCGCCGCTTGTCTTGGCACGAGATACCCGACGGGGTCTCTACCGTCATTGGCCGTCTGGTCAACAGTGAAAGGCCAGCCGGAGTACGGTGTTGCATTAACAGCGTCGGGAGCCACATTAGCGGGCCAGGCTTCAAACGTGTACTGGCGAAGTGCCTTGTTAATTCTGACAATGCCATAGCCGATACCCAACTCGTTTTTGGACGGCACAGGCTGCGCTGCCACCGGCTTGTAGTACACATCGGGATTCGCTACTGCCAGTACGTTGATGAAATTTCCGTGTGCGTCCGTATGTCGCCCCAATCGCGAACTCCGCCTGTCTCCGGGTCCATCCGCCTGATTGGCAGGATCCCACACTCTGGGAAAGATATTGAGCATGGACGGCCCTGCAAACGAGTAAACAGCATCGTCAGGCGCTTCAATGCCGTGCTTCAGACTCATACCCAGATGCTGATCACCCGCAACATGCGGCGCATAGGCTTTTCGCAACAGCATCACCGCGTCGTCTCTGCCCTGCTTTGGCCATCCATTGGAATCCTGATCACGATTGATCCGCGTAAAGTGTTGTCCAGCATGTGTGGTGCTCTGGCTGAACGGTGACTGGGAAACGGCCAGTTTCATACTGTGCCCCTGCCAGTCTGCTGCCCACTGCTCCAGAAACGCGAGTTGATCAGACCCGAGAAGCTGCCGAGGTTGCTGCGTTGACTCCGGCCCGGTTTTGAACTTCCTGTCTTCCAACACGGCGATACCCACGCCTCGGTATACCAGGCTGGTGTAGTAGGTATTCACTGCCTGATTCAGTGGGCGATCACTGTGCGGTGCTGGCAAGCTTCCCGTTTGCGTTTTCTCTACAACATCAATGAAAGCAGCAGGATAAACATAACCACCCGCTTCAGGAGCCGCAGCAGGCCGACCCGCCTGCCCCCACAGATTGGCCTGATAAACGTCGTGGTCGTCAGGGAGAATGACGGTGGGAAGATTACGCATAAGCTCCCTGGCAGACCAACCAAACTGAAACCATTTCCACAAATAATCGTTCACGATGAACTCAGGTCGTTCTTCAATCAGGCCATTCGGATCAAACTCATAGATCTGATCACCTAAAAACGCCACCAGGTTCAGTGAATGCTGTTGTGAGTTCTGCAACAGTTCCTCGTGTGGAAATACAATACGTTCACGAGTCCAGGTAAACGGACGAACGCTATTCTGTTGTATCCAGCCCTCCTCGTCGCTGGCAATCAACCCCGGCCGGCAGTTGTACACACCCAGTACGAATTCATTGTCATCCTGGCTATCAGGCTGAATAGCACCATGAAAGTAGTGAGCCGATATTTCTCCGTTGCGAGGCAGCCGAGTGACTATCCGATATTCTATCGTTGCTGAGTGGTTCCACGACGGTACCGAAAAACGCGCAGTAAACGCGTTCCTATCGATCTGTGAGGAGGCAACTGTTTGCCAGCTACCACCCGTTTTGATCTGCAATTCGGGTTCTGGCATTTCCTCCTGGCACACGGGTGGATACTGTGCATTGAGCGTCAACTCACCACGGCTCACCGTATAGCTGGAAAACAGTACCGGCCCCAGCTGGCGGCCAGGCATCTCGTGCAGCTTTGCACCATAACCAGACCAGTTCTCAAACCAGTGTGTTGTGTTTCCGGAGCCCGGATTGGAGACCAGTGCGATATTGCCCAGCAACTGAACTGCCTCCACTTCGGCCTGCGCAGAGCTGACTGGCTGACCATTGCTCTTTATTGCAAACACGTTGAGCAGGTACTTGCCACTGCTCTGCAAGGTAGCGTCCAGTTGTAAGGTGATGCCGTCAGATCCCACTCTCCCCGAAGTGCGTCCACTTGCCAACCTGCCTTTGCTAACATCGTGATCGAGCAAAAACGCTCGACCATTCCCATCGACAGCGGCAATGAGGCCACCGCTCTTGCCGTGTCTATTGTGCACCAGAGAAGCACTGCGATAGTCCATCCGGCCTCCCGCACCAATGAGAAAACCACTGTAGGCGTCTGACTCAGCGGTACCCACAACACCTGTGTTCACTCGCAGAGAAAAATCTGAAGGCGCTGCACTGACAACCGTTGTAATTCTATGGGTGGTTCTGTTAGGACGAAATTCGCTGGCATCGCGAGTGCGGAGTCTGCCCTGAAAAACTTCCCAGTCTTGCAGTCGGTTGCTCCAGAAATTCTCGCCAGCCCATAGTTGATCACACTGATCGCGCCAACTCTGGGCAAACACCGGCGCTCTGGAATCATTCGGCGTATGCGAACTTAATTCCAAACGATCCACGAACACTGTGTTGGCCGCCATCGGGTTAATCAGCTGCACACCGATTCGCCGGTTGCTGAACATGTCGGCCCGGCCGAACGGCACAGTAATCTGAACAGCTTGCCACCCGTCACCGGTGTTGGCCAAGGTCAACTGCCGTAACGCCAGCGTGGCCAAAACTCCATCGTCTTGCTCGGCGACAATATGTGCCGTTAGCTGGTTTTCGTTCTCTCCAAGCGCCTTGTTCAGCAGAACGTCGAGCAACAGGGTCAGC
>CALLPU010000291.1 GCA_938016235.1 uncultured Granulosicoccus sp.
CAGTGATCGGGTATCGGGGTTAAAACCTCCGATATCTGTTCCACAAGCAACACATATAGGGCTGTTTTATCAAAATTCGCTGTAAAACAGGCACAAGATGAGATTCACCCAAAAAAACACTAATTGATCAGATGTTCCCTAAATCGCAAGTGTCAACGTTGCGTAAATCCGGTGAACCTGCACGAATACTCGGCGAGTAATGCGTTTTGTGGGAAACGGGTACCCGTGCAGTTACTGCACACCTGATGTATCTGACAAGCGCTATTTCATTTATCACCCTG
The DNA here is from genome assembly GCA_938016235.1 of uncultured Granulosicoccus sp. Classification (GTDB taxonomy): domain Bacteria; phylum Pseudomonadota; class Gammaproteobacteria; order Granulosicoccales; family Granulosicoccaceae; genus Granulosicoccus. Next base: position 282 of record CALLPU010000291.1, read on the forward strand.
ATAGCGTGGTTGCTGTTCAAAGTATATCTTGTGGGTGGGTGCTAGACTTCAGCTTGCCAGATATCCTCATCGTTTAACTTCCAGGTCATATCTTTCACACAATGACTTGATGATTTGTTCTACAAATCTGGATGCAGCCACAGATAGCGTTCGATTTCGTCGTTGCCCTAACATGAGATGGCCTCCCATCACATCACGTGTATCAATCGGTCGACTGATAATGCCGTTACCTTGCATGTCATCTGGAGCGCCTATCTGAATCTGGAACGTAATAGCGTCGGTAGACGCCACATGCGCCTTCAGAAATTCAAACGAATTACTTTGTATTGAAGGTGGCCTGACGAATGTCTTGTTGAAAAGTGCGCGCTTCAATAACGATCGGCCGCCAAAACCCTTCTGTGGTAGTGCGATAGGATATTCATAACACTGATGAAGGCGCACCGTCTTGTGAATATTCAGTGGATGATTTTCACTCATGATGGCTGCCATGTTTTGTGGTACAGCCAAATGAACATCATATTCAGGAACGCTTTGCCCGCTAAATACCAGAACAAAATCTACGGCGAAAGACTCAAGCAATTCCGCAGCGTGTTCATGCTCAATGACCTGCACTGCAAAAGTGACATTGGGAAATTCCGATTGGTATTGCGCAATTTGTCCGGGTAAGAAATACGGGAGCAGTGCCTGGCTACACCCGATGCTCACTTGACCCCGACGTATACCCGCAAGATCTGCTATGCGGCTGTTCAGACGTTCCGTTTCTGCAAGCATTTCGCGAACATGATTCAAAACGAGCTCACCGGCAACGCTTGGGCGAACGCCTTGCGCACTTCTGTCGAAAATTTCAAAACCTAACTCCTGTTCATAGCTCTGCAATCTCCTTTGTACAGCGGAAGGTGTTTGAGACACGAGTTCTGCAGCTGAACGAATAGAACCCGTGCGATGAATGGCGTCAATCAGTCGGAAAGTGGTGAGGTGTTTCATGTCGGCTTTGTCGCGTTGTGTAGCGTTTTGAGCAGCGCAGGTAGTAAAAATTAGCACAAGACAGCTATGCGTTATTGAAAGACACTGCAGTGGAGGAGTACATGATGTCAAGCACGCAACAAATACACAGTACACCTGACAGGTGGTCATTGCAGGGCGAGTGCATCAGTTTGGTGCGTCGTGGAACGGAATCGAATTCGATCACACTCTCCGCACTGCCGAATAAGCTTTGCATCAGTTTGACGCAGTCGGTGCTTATCGTGATTGATATGCAAAACGATTTTCTCGATACGGAAGGCTGGTTTGCATCAGTGCGCCGAGCAGACGTCGCGCCGCTTACAGATGTAATACCGCGTATCAACGCTGTATCAGCGGCTTTTAGAGCTGCTGGTGTTCCCATTATTCATTTGAATTGGGGGGTTCGACCGGACTTGGCCAACCTGCCCGCCAACGTACTGGACAAGGGATCCGCTTGCGGTCAAATACCTGGATACGGCGATTCGATTGCCTCAGGAGAGGTACTGGTACAGGGTAGTTGGGGCGCTGAAAGCGTACCGGATATCGACAAACACGCGGCAGACATTTGTGTTTACAAACACCGATTGTCTGGCTTCCGTGATAACGAACTTGAACAAATATTGCGCCGCCTGAACATCACAACCGTCTTCTATGCGGGTATCAACCTGGACCGTTGTGTCTTCGCCACATTGATGGATGGCTGTTTCCATGGATTCGACGCAGTGCTTGTCGAAGACGCAACAGGCACCGTATCACCCAGCTACGTGAGCGATGCTATTACCTACCTCATCCGACAGTTATACGGCTTCACGACGACCAGTGCTGATCTACTACTGGCGCTCGATTCTGATAAACATCAAGGAGAAACAACATGAAAATGACACGTCGGCGATTTGGAAAAATTGCCGCCGCTACGGCGGCGACCAGTCTGGCTCCCATTCTGTCCGCACCGGCGATTGGACAGGGAAAAACCAAACTCAAGATGATCCTCAACTGGCGATATCAGGGACCCCAATCCTGGTTCTTTCTGGCTCAGGATAATGGCTACTTCGATGAGGCCGGTATCGACATGATGATGGATCAGGGCAGTGGTTCTGGTGCTGCAGTAGGGCAGGTAGCAGGGGGTGCCTATGATGTAGGGTTTGGTGATGTCAATGCCTTGATACGGTTGGCGGGAACCAAACCCGACGAAGCACCGATATGCGTCTATCAGATGTACAACAAGCCCCCGTTTACCGTGGCCGTGCTATCCGGTTCAGACATCATGACGGCTGAGGATCTTGTTGGGCGGAAACTCGGCGGTGCGCCCAACGACGGTGCGCTTAAGCTGTTTCCAGCATTTGCCAATGTTGCGGGTCTGGACACCTCCAGCATTGAAATACTGAACTTCAAATCCAATCTGCGAGAGCAGATGCTTAAGTCTGAACAGGTTGAAGGGGTGTTCGGATACGTCAATACCATTCGGTTCTCAGCCAAGTTGTCGGGCATGAATCCAGATGAGGATATCCGTTTTATCTCCTACGGTGATTATGGAATGGATCTTTACTCCAACGGATTGATGATTCCCAAGTCCATGGCTGCAGACAATCCAGAGCTCGTTAAAGG
>CALLPU010000292.1 GCA_938016235.1 uncultured Granulosicoccus sp.
CTGACACCCCTGTCAGACAGTGACTATCCAAAACACAACCGGAGATCGAGTATGGTTACCTTGAAGAAAATCGTTGTGGGTGCACTGGCGCTCAGCACCGTTGCCGTGGGCGCATCTGCCCTGGCTGAACGTGATTCACAACACAGCAACCGCATGGTTGAGCGCATCAGCAGCAAACTGGATCTTGATGATAATCAAGATGCCGCTCTACAGGTGTTTGTAGGTCAACTCATGGAAACACGCGAACTGATGCGTGGTTCAGACACCACCACAAAGGCTGCATTCAGCGAGCTGCTGTCGTCCGACACCTTTGATCAGGGTAAGGCTCTGACAATGATCAACGACAGAGCAGCAACCTTGCAAGAACGGGCTCCAGAGATTGTTGCATCTGCTGCCGTGTTCTTTGATGGCCTGACCGCTGAACAAAAAGCCCAGATTCAAAAATTTGCAGAAAAGGGGCGGCACCGGCACCATAGAAACCGATAAGCGCAGGCACACGTGCTTATATAACGGTCGCAACCATAGGTTAAGCTGCAGGACATGCACTCAGTACTTCTGATAGACGATGACGGTAAACTGGCAGAAGTACTGAGCGAATACTGCATGAAATTCAGCATTCGTATAGAACCTGCTCTGCTCCCGAGTACCGGATTCTCCCGGCTGCAGGAGCAGAGCTTTGATGCCATCGTACTGGACGTCATGCTTCCGGAAATGGACGGTTTCGATGTTTGCCGGAAAATCCGCGAACAATACGACACTCCCATCATCATGCTGACCGCACGTGGCGATGTAACCGACCGCATCGTCGGTCTGGAAATCGGCGCTGACGACTATCTGCCCAAACCGTTTGACCCACGTGAACTGGTAGCCAGACTGCAAGTTCATATCAAACGGCACAAGCAGCGCATCCAACCCGCTGAGCCAGCAGTGAACGATGTATTGCATTTCGAAGGCCTGTCGCTCTACACAGTTCAGCGCGACGCTCGAGTGAGTGGCGAGTCGGTTGATCTCACCACGATGGAATTTGCGCTGCTAGAACTATTGAGTGAATCGCCTGGCAAACCCTTCACGCGCGACGAAATACTCAGCGTATTGAAAGGCACGGAAAACGAATTGTTTTCAAGATCGGTGGATATTCTGGTCAGCCGGCTACGCGCGAAATTAAAACCCTTGAACCCGATTCTTACCGTTCACGGTTCCGGCTATGCGTTCGTTCTCAAGCCTGTGGAGGCCGCCCCGTGATCAAGGCGTTCACTGCCTCGCTGTCATTGCGCTTACTGGGTATTTTCATCATCACAGCCATTTTGATCATCGTCATTTTGATCGGGCTTTTCTCGACAGGTCTGCGATCCCAGTGGCGACGTTCGATTCAGCCGCATCTGGTTCAGTATGCCCAATATGTTCAACAGGACCTGGGAAGTCCGCCGCAACTGGAACGCGCTGAAGCACTCGCGCGCAAGCTGCCCGTTGATATCTACATCTACCAGGGCAGTCAGTTTCAGTTTTCGACGACCTCAGAACCGCTGACACTGTCCACCCTGACCTTCAGACCAGTGAACAAACGCTTGCTGAGAAGCGGTGAAAACCAGCTAACAGCCAACGGTTTACGAGTATCGATATCGGGGCGCAATGAAGCGGGTCAGGGCATATTCAAGATCGAAGAGAACGGGTATTCGGTCTACTACGACTTACACCCTCACGCTCACGACTCCCCTCACCGGGCGCGCGGCAATAGGCTGGGGAACGAGCTGATCCTGGCGCTGCTGGCATTGGCAATCGTACTGACGGCAAGTTATTTTCTGATACGTTGGCAACTGTTCCCCATCAGACAGATGAAGGCAAGTGTGCGGCGCATGGCATCGGGTGAACTCGATCACCGAATTGATCGCCGCGGCCACGGCGACCTGGACAGGCTCGCGCAAAGTATCGATAGCATGGCCGAGCAGATTCAGGCGATGCTGGATGCGAAGCGACAGCTATTGATCGCCATCAGCCACGAACTTCGGTCACCTCTGACACGCGCCAGAATTACTACAGAACTGCTACCCGATACGACAAACAAAGAGAGGCTGCTTAACGATCTGGTGGAGATGAACCGCATGATTTCCGACATCATGGAATCCGAACAGTTACAGAACAACCACACCGTACTCAACCTGGAAACCTTTGACATTGGCGCGTTACTGGATGATGAGGCAGGCAAGCTGCTGCCAGGTTTGCAGTTGCAACAGTCTCAACCTGGCAAGGCGATCAATTTTTCGGGTGATGCTGCAAGGTTACGCATTCTGCTCAGAAACCTTGTCACCAACGCGCTACAACATGGACGCGCTGAAGATGGCACCGTTGATGTCCGGGTGTTACTGGAAGAATCTGATACTCATGTCATCCTGTGCGTAACAGATAAAGGCAAAGGGATAGAACAACAACACCTGGATCGGTTAACAGCGCCATTCTATCGACCAGACGCGTCTCGAAGCCGTGAAACCGGAGGATTCGGGCTGGGGCTTTTTCTGGCCAGGTTAATTGCAGAGGCTCATGGCGGCACATTGACAATCCACAGCACCCCCGCTGAACAACCCGGTACCCGCGTTCGTGTGAGTCTGCCGCGTCAACGGGTTACTCCTTCCACTGTCGTATGACGCATCAACGCCAGAAATGCGTGGCCATCGACTTGCAAACGGCAGAGTTCAAAGCGAACCCGCACACAACCTGGCAGCAACTGCAGGCGCAAGGCTCTGTCATTACAACGCGTATTCCGCTGCTGGGGCGCGTTGCCTTGACAACCCGCCAAGCCGAATCACGCATCGTCATGCGTGATACCACGCGTTTTACACTCGATGGGCGGCAAGTCGGTCATAAACAATCTGCCGGGATGCGTTGGTGGGTACCGGGATTGTTGAAGCCGTTGGCCAATAATCTGCTGACTCTTGAGGGCGAGGAGCACAGGTCACTGCGTCAACGGGTCGATTACGCGTTTCGCAGAGTACGGCTGGACGCATTGCAACCCCTGATCAACGAGGTTGCTCAACAACAGATCGACACGCTGGCGGATGCGCTGAGCCGACACGGGCAAGCTGATTTCGTCACGCTCGTTGCGCGCCCCATGCCACAGCAAGTGATCTCATCACTACTCGGCTTAAGCGAGAAAAGCCACCGTGATGATCATGATCTGAACCGCTCGTTATCCCGACTCGGCTCCATTCGAGGGGCTACAGACCTGTTTCGCGCCTTACCGGGCATCCGGACGATAACGAAACAACTCGAGCACGAGATACAACACCGCAAGCAGAACCCTCAATCGGATTTGCTCAGTGAACTTGTCAGCCCCGACGGCGACGGCCGACCGCTAAGCGATGATGAAATACTGGCAATGGTCTTTCTGCTGTATGTCGCCGGCCACGAAACAACGACCCACCTGATGTCATTGTCCTTGTGGACACTGCTCAATGGAACGGTGGCAGGGGCATCCGATTTCCTGCCACTGACAGAAAAAGCCGTCAACGAATTATTGCGTTTTACAAGCCCGGTACAGATGACCAAGCCTCGCTTTTCACTGTATGACCAGCAACTCGGAAACGTGTGGATCAAACGCGGTGAGACGGTTGCAGCACTCATCGGCGCGGCTAATCATGATGATACCTGGATCAATAATCCGTCCGTCCTGGATCTTGCTCGATCACCCGTCAAGCATCTGGGCTTTGGCGGAGGTGCTCATGTTTGTCTGGGTATGCACTTGGCGATTCGCGAAACAGCGACGCTACTCAACATGCTATTCGCGCAGCACCCGAACATCGCCTTACGCCCAACTTCCACGACAGCCTGGAATCAACGCGTGGGCTTAAGAGCCATGGATTCGCTGATGCTGGTAAAAATACCGTAGGAATATTCTGACCAGAAAAGAGCGCCAATCTGACGGGAAAAGCAGGCTTTTCCGATTGAGCGCGTTGCTGCAAACATCGATACTAACGCCATGTTCAAGGAAGAGCATCAACACGGGAGGCAGCGGATCTTTTGCCGGTATTGACAAGGATGAGCCAATCCACGCACATTGGCTCGTTAAGCCCGTTAAACAGTATCAAGGATGCCGTCGCCCCGGTCAGGATGACCGGGGTTTTATGCACAAGGCTTGCTAAAAACCACGTGTGAAGTTAACGACGACCCAGTAACAAACGCCGGCTAGCCGCCCACCATTCGCGTACAGCGTGCGCCAGTGTCGTTGATATCGCCTCGCTCGCTTTCAGAATCACGATCCAGATGCCGAGCACTGCACCCTGCCGTCTGCGTTCTGCCATCGGAGACTGGTTGTCGGCTTTGGTAATACGCCCACCCGTAATCATCGTGGCCAGCGGTGGCGATATTTTCAACGAGATCCTGACCATGACAACAGCAATGATCATGGCAACCAATGGCGCACTCAGAAACCAGATAATGAAACCGGCTGAATGTCGATCACCGAACAACGGTTGCCAGGCACCAAAGAACAACAGCGTCAGCATCAGGTAGTGACTGCAAAAAGCTGCGAACAAGTAGGGTGAAAATCGCAGCACCCAGGTTTGAAAACGGCCACCCATGAGAATAGGCAGAAGCGTCCAGATAGCCAGAGATCCGAACAAACGGCTCAGTGGATAGAGAACGGTTTCACTGAAATCCAGATTGCGTTGATCAAACCAGTCAACCAGAGCTCCGGCAGCTCCGCCGTTCGCCAACATGATAAGCGCGGTTGATACTGCAGCCAAAGCGACAAACAACGGGCAAAATCGATCCCAGCCGTCCACCTTGACGTCTCTGACTGCGAGAAGCAGGCCGAGGCTGAAGGCAAACAGGATGAGCGGTCGCAGGATGATACCCGACGATTGACCATGATCGAACACGTAGAACAAGCCGAGCAGCGGTAACAACACCCAAGGCATCCGCTTGACACCCATTAACAGCAATGGCGACAGGAGAATGCAAACAAACAGATCGCGTAGAAATCCCAGGTGCATCGTGGCACCCATCGGCATTTCGGTGATGAACAGGATGATGTTTAGCTTATCGAGCCAGGTGGTAGCGTCTGCCAGAAACGTCGGCCGGCTTTGCGACACCAGAAGATATACCGCATAAGTGACCACGCCCCAGAACACCATGGGCACCACAATGGACACAAATCGCTTGCGATACAGCGCAAGTACCGCCCCGTTACTTCTCAACAGTGCCACAGCCGCGAGATAGCCAGATACGACGCTTAGCAACGCAGCACTGGCGCGCCCTGGGCCCTCAACGAGAAAACCCTCCAGGAAGAAACTCAGGCCTTGCGCGCCCAGCGCATAGACAGGTGTGCCAGACTCTCCGTCGGGCACATGTACGAAAATCATCCCGAGCACGCAGATCATCCGCGCCATCGAGATGCGATCTCTCGTATCCTGTTCAAGTTGTGGTGCCATTTCCGACATGCTGCGGTCGTAAATCTCCTTAGCGTGGAAAGATAATAGAAGAGGAATACCGCATTGGGGTGGACGATTGATGACAATCATCCTCGAACAGCTGACAAGTTCGACAGGCGGAGGGTGCGCCGTTCCAATCCATGGCGCAAGTGGGCCAGGGGTTAGCACAGGTAACCTACCATTGTAAATCAACTACTTAGGATCATTATCACTCCGTCATGCCGGCACCACCTTTAACTCACCATGACATCATTCGCATCGCCAGCCCGCTGAAAAACAGGGGTTTCATCATTGATATGGCGCGCTCCAGCAGAGCGGATCGTTACATCGAATTCCAGACCCAATCGAGCTTTTCGCCCCTGATTCGCTGCGTGCACACTTTACACGTGGGCACTAGTGACAAACATCACGTGTCTCGGGTGCTCTTACACGCCAACGGGCTCGTGTCGTCGCTAGAGGCTGTGGCAAGCCGCCTTGACGAGGCATTGGATACCTTCGAGAAAATACCGCACGAGAGGCAGATGCGGATTCATGCTCGCCACACCGTGGCGTTCAGCTACGCACTGAAGCCGCTGCCCGCAGGCGAAAGCACAGCCAGACTGGAGTTGCAATTTACCTGCGCTGATGTGGCTGGACTGGAATTGCGCACCGATACCAGTACGGGCGGCTCCATGCCGGCCGATCTGCGGGTGGTCATACGTGGGGGGCAAGCCCCTTACTTGCCCGATACGCTTGCCAGCGGAGCCGATCTTCCCATGCGGCACCGAGCAGCGAGGCGTCATCTGACGGCAGAAAACAACTCAACCGAGTCAACAGCGCACGACATCACATCCGCCGATAGCGCCACAAAGCGCTCATTCGTTACCGATTTGCCCGATGATTTTCTGGCGGTACTTGGCACACAGTGGCGTCCGTTACGATTCCAGGGCGATCATTGGAAAGGTGTTTTGCGTACGCTGGGAAAGGAGCCTGCGCGCACACCCTGTGCAGAACAGCATGTGATGGACGCGGTTGAACACGTCGCACAGAGTCTTGCCGATGCGCCAGCGAAATACCACGAACGCTTACACAAGGCGCGCTGGCGCGTCTTTGTCAGACGATTGCAACCGCTGATGCTGTTTGTCGGCATTCTGGCCATGATGCCGTTGAGCTGGCTGTTTGTGTCGCAGGGCGACCGAGTGCTGCACCCTCTGGCGCTTGGCTTGACCCCGCTGCTCATGGTTGGCGTTGTCGTTCTCACGGCAAGAGAAATTCCCGTTATGGAAATCCCGTCATTACCCAAGCCCGTACCGGCAAATTACTGGTCTTCCGATCAGCAGAACGCCGAATCCGTTTAATGCACAAACACCCTGCCTTCCGCCATCCACTCAGCATCGAGTTGTCTGCATGAATGCAACACCCTTGAATATTCCATCTGTGGCCGTCGATACGGTACGCACAGCGTTACTGGCACAGTTTCAAGACACATCCCTGCGCTCACGCGCAACAATGTTGTGGGGCACACGCGGAGTTGGCAAGTCATCTGTGGTAAACCAGGTGGCGATGGATGCTGGCGTGCCATTGATCGATCTGCGTTTGACCACGATCGAACCGGTTGATTTACGCGGTGCCTTGTTCGCTGATGATTCACTGAAGAAAACCGTCTGGTTTCCACCGGAATTCCTTCCGGCACCCGATCAACCCGCAGGTATCCTGTTTCTTGATGAATTGACCGCGGCAGATCAGCGGCTGCAGACATCCGCCTATTCGCTGATTCTGGATCGTCGCGTAGGTGACTACCTGCTGCCGGACGGATGGATGATCGTGGCAGCAGGCAACGCAGCCTTTCACGGCGCAGTCAGCCACGATATGGGCACTGCCCTGGCTGATCGCATGTTTCATTTTCACGTGCAAAGCGTGCTGGGAGCGTTTCTGGATTACGCACTGTCCAAAAAACTGGCACCCGAGATCATGGCTTACTTGCAGGTCAGACCAGACAAACTGGACGACACTGCCAATCAGCTTGCTCAGGATCATCTGACAGGCGCCAGCCCTCGCGGATGGGAAGACGTATCTCGCGTGCTGCAATCAGCGTTGAGCGAATCACAACAGCAACTCTATATTCAGGCCCGTATCGGGGCTGCCAATGCGGCCGAGTTTATTGCTGCTATTCGAGAGATTCAGGCCGGCGCGAATATTCGCGAATTGCTTGAGGCCAAATCCGGGCCTGAGACTACCGCCCTTCTACCGTCCACACTCGATGCATTGTATGGACTGGTTTATGGCCTCGCGTCGGCTGTGGGTGAACGGGAACGCATTCATCGCGTACTGGAAATCGTTGAACAGTTCACCGATATGCAAGGCACGCTGCCAGTTCGCGAATCGCAAACACTGGCAATGGAACTGATCCTGAAAAGCACGCTGGAAGCCGGCCACGACGATGCCGTGATCAGCAGCCCGGCGTGGCATCGCTACAATGAGCAGCACGCTGATGCAACCGTGTAATACACGGCATGTCTGATTACCAGATATCCGCGCAAGGTCATCGCGGCACCAGAGCTGTACAGCGTCTGGTTGAGTATGCACCGGCTAGTGGCGGGCTTGCATTATGGATGCAGCACCGGGATGTGAGTACAGCTCCGGCTCGCGCTTATTGGGCGCATACGGCAGGTTTCAAGAAACAATGGGTCATTGGTAACGATGGGGTTACGCTGTACTACGGCCCGGCATTTGAACAAAAGCCCCTGGATGAGCAGACAGCACTGGTTGCGCACCAGGTACTGCATGTGGCCTTGCGTCACGTGGCGCGCGAGCGTGCCCTGCGAGAGAAAATAGGCGATCTTGATGCAGAATTATTTGCGTTATGTGCCGATGCCATCGTTAATTCGTCGTTGTCTCACCTGGCCTGGATGACGCTACCCAAGGGCAGCATCCTGCTGGATACCCTGCTAGTTCGACTGCTCGGTATAGAAGAGCCAATAGAAACCAGTCTGCACCGCTGGGATACTGAGGCGTTGTATCGTGCCATCGATGATCGGGAGCAGGTGGGCAGTTCATCCCGAGAAAACGGTGGCCAATCTCAAGAGCGCTCTAACTCATCCCAAAGCACCGATGGCGCTCAAGAGCAGCAACGTCGCGACGGCCCGGTGACACTCGCGGCACGTCAACTGGCAGCCACGGTAAATCGTGATCTTGTTCCCGATGAAAACACGTCCCCGGAAAGCGCCAATGAGCAGCAACAACAGTGGTCTGAGCGATTGCTCAGGGCCCATACGGCCGATAGCTCGCAATCCTTGATGCGCCAGCTGCTGGGCGACAACAAACCTGCGCGCACGCCCTGGCAGCATCTGCTCCGCACGCAACTGCAACGCAGCCTTGCGCAGAAAACAGACATTAACTGGTCTCGGCCAAACCGCAGCTGGATAGCCAACCAGGGACGCACCTCAACCGGTCAACGTCTGCCGTGGCAGCCAGGCTTGAGCTATGCTCGCCAGTGCGCACGGTTGTGCATACTGGTCGATACCTCCGGATCGGTGAACGATGGGCTGCTGCATCGTTTTGCCAACGAGATAGAACGACTGATGCGCACCCACAGGGCCGATGCGTTTCTGATCGCCGGTGATGACCAGGTGCGTGAACAGCATCAACTGCGAGCCGGTTGTCAGCCATTGCGCACCATCCAGAGCCAGGGCGGTGGCGGTACGAACTTCATTCCCCTACTCGAAGCGGCCAATAACATCAAACCCGATATTGCCGTATTTCTGACTGATCTGGATGGCCCTGCAGGAGAAGCACCGGGTTGGCCGGTGATCTGGGCCGTGCCCTCTACCGCTAGCGCGCGTCCCGTACCGTTTGGTCGGATGATTGTGCTCGAGTAGCTCTTTGCCGCCAAAGCGGCACCAGCTCCACAATCAGCATGGCAAGGAAAATCAGGGCGCAGCCAACAAACCCGATCCACGCAATGCGCTCGTCCAGCCACAGAAAGGCGAACAGCGCAGCAAAGGGTGCTTCGGAAGACAAGAATATGGCCGCCTGCGGCGCGCTGGTGTAGCGCTGCCCGATAACCTGAAGCGTGAAAGCAAGACCACTGGCGAAAATGCCTGCATACAATATTTGCGGAGCCGCCGCGACGATAGCCTGCCATACAATGGGTTCAAGCATCACTGCAACCAGCATCGCCATAGCAGATGTTACCAGGAACTGTATGAGCGACAGCGCCAGAGGACGACCAGACTGGCCCACAAATCGTGCGATCAAGACAACTTGCAGCGCCCA
>CALLPU010000293.1 GCA_938016235.1 uncultured Granulosicoccus sp.
CGATTTACCCAAGCACCAGTTGTCTGGCTTAAAGCACGTCAGAAACGTGCTCAAGGATGTTGACGGCCTTGGGTTTTGTGAATTTACAGCGTCGGATGTGGTTCGCCATCCGCTGGTGCAACGCATTGTAGCGGCGTATGAGGCGGTGGAGACGAGTGACGACTCTCACTGAACGAGCTGCTTCAACCGCGTTGACCGTGTTCTTCGATGACGGTAACCCGTCTGCAGGAACACCTGCGATATGTACGGAAAAGCTGGCCCACGATTTTTGCCTTGCGGCCCTGCAGGCTCAGGACAAGCTGGATATCCGTCTTGCCTCCGAGGTGGAGCTGTCAGTGCAACTTGTGCCGCGTGATGACATGCAGGCTCTTAATCTGCGCTATCGCCAGAAAGACAGCCCTACCAATATTCTCAGCTTTGAGTCCGGTTTACCGGTGATGAGCTTGCCCGATGACAACAGTGCCGGGGGGATGCTGGCGCTGGGTGATTTGGTGTTGTGTCCGGATATCATTGTTGACGAGGCGCGTGAGCAATCCAAACCGGAGGCTGAGCATTGGGCGCACCTTCTTGTGCACGGAACGTTGCATTTGTGTGGTTACGATCATGAAGACGCGCAGCAGGCTCAGACTATGGAGAGCCTGGAAATTCAGATACTATCAAAGGCAGGCATTGCTGACCCGTATGGCACCCGTGAATAAATCATGACCGACGACACGCAGGACAGCGGTTCGGGAAGATCCTTGATGGATCGTCTGGTTCACGCCATCGGCGGTGAACCGAGAGATCGCGGCGAGCTACTCGAACTTCTGCGCGACGCGCAGGCCCGGGAGATATTCGATGCCGACACCTTGCAGATGGTGGAAGGTGTGTTTCAGGTTGTTGAGATGCGTGTCCGGGATATCATGATCCCGCGCGGCCAGATGGTGGTAGTTGAGTACGACACCACGCTCGAAGAGATCCTGACCGTTGTCATCGAATCGGGCCACTCACGTTTCCCGGTAATCAATGAAGACAAGGACAATGTGGTCGGCGTGCTACTGGCTAAAGATCTGCTGCGTTACTCCGGCATCGGTTCTCAGCAGCGTTTTCGCCTTGATGACATCATGCGCAAGGCAACTTTTACACCGGAAACCAAACGGCTGAATGTGCTGCTCAAGGAGTTCAGGGCGGCTCGGAATCACATGGCGATTGTGCTGGATGAATACGGTGGCGTTGGGGGGCTTGTGACCATCGAAGATGTGCTGGAAGAGATCGTTGGTGAGATTGATGATGAGCACGATACGGAAGAAGATGTCGACATCAAGGATCACGGTGACGGACGGTATTCGGTACGTGCACTAACCCCCATCGAAGATTTCAACGACACGCTGGGCACGCAGTTTGGTGATGAAGAGTTCGATACCATCGGGGGCCTGCTCATGCAGCATATAGGGCACATGCCCAAAGCGGGTGAGACAGCTACCATCGATGGTTGTCAGTTCCGCGTGCTCTCGGCTGATTCAAGACGGCTGCATCTGTTGCAAGTCACCTTAACTGCCAGCGAGTAGCATTCTGGTGATTGACATTGCGTTGCCACGCTGGCTGGTCTGGACGCTGGCTGTCTGCAGCGGCCTTGTGTTGCCGTTGTCTTTCGCGCCCACCGAATGGTGGCCACTGGCCGTGGCCACACTTGCAGTGTTGTACCTGTTACTGCAACAGGCTACCCCGAAACAGGCGTTGCTGACAGGCTGGTTGTTTGGCCTGGGCTATTTCGGTATTGGCGTTCACTGGATCTATCACAGTTTGCATCTGTTCGGTGCTGCCATTGCACCGTTGGCGGCGCTGTTAACGCTGGTGTTCGTACTGGTCATGACGCTCTTTCCCGCATTCACCGCCTACTTCTGGGCACGCTTTCGACAGCCTGCAAGCCCGTTGATCAATGTGCTGCTGTTCACGGCACTGTGGGTGCTGTCGGAACTGTTGCGCGGCAAACTAATGGATGGTTTTCCGTGGATTCTGATTGGTTACAGCCAGACCACCGGGCCCTTGGGTTCACTGGCTCCGCTGGTGGGTGTCTATGGGTTAAGCCTGCTGGTGGTTCTGTGTGCGTGTACCGGAGTTGTCGTATTGCTGGGTGCCATGCGACACCGTCTTGTTGCCGGGCTCTTGTTTGCGGCGCCTTTTGCATTGGGCTTCGTCATGCAAACGGTGAGTTTTTCAACGCCTGTCGGCGAGCCCCTGAACGTTCGTATGGTGCAGGCCAATATTCCGCAGGAAATGAAGTTCAGCCAGGAGCGGTTGCAGGGTGCACTAACGCAATACACCCGCATGACGGTAGCGCCGGGTTTGAACAGCGTTAATCTGGTGGTATGGCCGGAGACCGCCATTCCCACATACTTCGACCGCGTTGATGATGTCATGCAGCCGTTTATCCAGAGCATGGATGAACGCAACATTGATGTGCTCAGTGGTGGTTTTCAGCGCGATGGTGATGATATATACAATGCGGTGCGCCAGCTCGGTGGTGAACGGGCGGTCTATCGCAAACGTCATCTTGTGCCGTTTGGTGAATACATGCCACTGCGGTTCGTGCTCGACTTCGCCGCACAGTTTATCGACATACCCATGTCTGATCTGGCAGCGGGAAGTGGGCCGCATGTACCCCTGGTATTGCAGGGTGTACCGGTGGGTATCTCTATCTGTTACGAGGATGTGTACGGTGAGGAGATGCGTGCCTTGCTGCCGGCATCCCAGTTACTCGTGAATGTATCCAACGATGCGTGGTTCGGCAATTCAGCAGCGCCGCATCAGCATGAGCAGAAAGCCCGCATGCGAGCGCGCGAGTTTGCCCGGCCGCTGGTACGAGTGACTAACACGGGCGTGTCTTCAGCCATCGATCACCAGGGCAGAATACTGGGTCGAATAGCACACAACACCGGCGGGATACTGGATGTGCAAGTGCAACCCAGGCAGGGGTACACGTTTTACGCGCGTACTGGAAACTGGCCTGTTTTTGTGCTGTGTGTTGTGTTTTTGCTGAGCCTGTTGTTCATGCGCAACAGGGCTGCTACCTGATCAGACCTGCGAGTGAGCATCGTTAATTCGATGTATGCCAGCGTGCTCCCGGTCTTTAAAACACGTTAGAATTGCCACTGCACACATCGATAAAACCGAGTGGGTTTGCACGGTAGATTCAGGCCTGTTTCAACGCAGTGGCTACCCGGGGTCCCCGGGAGCAAAGGAGTAGCATTTGAAAAGAGTATGGACACATGAGTAAACAAACGGCTTTGTTTGACGCGCATAAAGAACACTCAGGCAAGATGGTCAGTTTTGCCGGTTATGAGCTCCCCTTGCATTACGGCTCCCAGATTAGCGAGCACCACACGGTTCGCCAGTCAGCAGGCATGTTTGATGTCTCACACATGACCATCATCGACATCGAAGGGGAGAGCACAATCAATTGGTTGAGGCACTTGCTGACAAACGACGTCGCTAAGCTTACCGATGGCCGGGCGCTGTATACGTGCATGTGCCGAGAGGATGGTGGTGTGCTGGACGACCTTATCGTCTATCGGCTGGCCGCCGATCGATTCAGACTTGTCGTCAATGCAGCCACGCGGGAAAAGGATCTGGCCTGGATGCAGGGCCACAAGCCCCCCGGTGTTGAAATGAACGAGCTGGTTGAGGCGTCGTTAATCGCTGTGCAAGGTCCTGATGCGGTCAAGCTTGCCGCGCAAGCATTGCGTGAGGTCGGGCAACCGATGGACATCGAGTCACTGTCGCGATTCTCGGCCGTGGAAGCCGGCGACTGGTTCGCGGGTCGTACCGGCTACACGGGTGAAGATGGTGTGGAGATAGCCTTGCCCAATGCGCAGGCGGTTGCCTTGTGGCAGGCGCTGATCGCGCAAGAGGTGGGTCCGGTGGGGCTGGGCGCACGCGACACCCTGCGGCTGGAAGCTGGCTTGTGTCTGTATGGGCAAGATCTGGATGAGGATCACTCACCGGCAGAATCGGGTATTGCCTCCACCATCGATATCCTCGACCCGGACAGAGACTTCATTGGCCGTGAAACCCTGGAGGACCACAAGATGTTTGGTGGCCGATACAGTCAGATTGGCATCGTCCTGGATGGCAGAGGCGTGCTGAGGCACGGCCAGAATGTCGAGCGGGTTGGCCGCAAAATAGGCACTGTCACGTCCGGTAGCTTCAGCCCGACGCGTGAGGTATCAATTGCGCTGGCGCGTGTTGACAAAACGTTTCAGGGCGGTTGTGATGTGAATATCCGCGACCGGCTCGTCGGGGCACATATTGCCTCTGTACCGTTTGTCCCACACGGTCAGGCGCGAGAGTAGAATAAGTCTACCCCTACAATTAACTGAGCAGTCGTATGGAAATTCCAGGTGATCTTAAATTTGCTCCATCACATGAATGGGTTCGCATAGAAGAAGATGGCACGATGACCGTGGGTATCAGCGATCATGCGCAGGGTCAACTGGGAGATCTGGTTTTCGTTGAAACCCCCGAAATCGATCACATCTGCGAAGCAGAAGAAGGCATCGCTGTTGTCGAGTCGGTGAAGGCCGCTTCGGATATCTACTC
>CALLPU010000294.1 GCA_938016235.1 uncultured Granulosicoccus sp.
ACATAGCGAATCATTGTTCAGCTCGTGACTCGTTGACGCGCCCTTTTGATCACGATGGGCAGAGCGATGACAATGATCAGAAGCAACCCGGTGAAGATGGACATGACAATCCCCGGAACGTTGAGCAGCCCCAGCCCGAAGGTGACCATACCCATGACAATAGCCGCAATGACAACACCGGGAATGGTGCCGGCACCGCCCAGAATGTTCACACCGCCCAGCACAACCATAGTGACAATTTCCAGTTCCCAGCCCACCGCAATGGAAGGCCGGGTTGAGCCCAGCCTGGACGTGAGGCAAACCGCTGCAACAGCAGACATGACACCCGTTAGCACGAACAACAGAAATTTAACGCGAGACACGCGAATACCGGCAAACAGGGCAGCGGTAGGATTGTTGCCAATGGCTACCACGCTGCGGCCAAACGAGGTGCGGTGCAGCAGCACGTAGTAGAGCAGCGCCACGATACTGAACAGCACCATCTCAAAGGTGATTACCCACCAGACATAGCCTTGGCCAAAAAACGCAAATGAATTTGGGTACCCGGCATAGGCCTGATCACCCAGAACAATATAGGCGATGCCTCTGAACAGCGACAGGGTACCAATGGTGACCACAATGGATGGGAGCCCCATGACAGCGACGAGAAATCCGTTGAAGGCGCCGCAGGCAGCGCCCACGGTTATGGCAATGACGATTAGCAACGGAGTGTCTGCGCCGAGCTGCACGGCAAAGCCCATGCACGTGGACACCAGCGCAATGATCGATGCAACCGACAAATCAATTTCGCCGGAAATGATGACCAGCGCCATGGCAAAGGCGATGATGGCTTTTTCGGTGAAATTGAACGTGGCGTCTGACAGGTTCCAGGGGTCGAGAAAATACGGTGATGCCTGGGTATTCAACAGGAAAATCAATATGGCGACGCCCAGTAGCAGAAACTCCCAACTGGCCAGTGTTCGGCGCAGTGGGCTGCGTAGCCGGTCTGGCATGGCTGGTGGAACATCAGAAGGATTGCGGCTCATGTCTGTTCCGCCTTTTTGAGGATGATGCGCCCGGGGCGGCGCTCGGATCGGGCATTGAATATCACGGCAATGATGATGGCTGAACCGGATATGGCTTGTTGCCAGAACGGCGAGATGTTCACGACCGGCAACGCATTCTTGATAACGCCTAAAAACAGGGCACCCAGAACGGCCCCTGCCACTGAGCCCATGCCACCAGCAATGGATATGCCGCCGATAACACACGCGGCCACCACATCCAGTTCGAAACCTGCGGCTATATCCACGTAAGCCACCGCGTACCGCGACACCCACAAGTAGCCGGCAATACCCGACAGGGCACCCGACAACACGAAGGCATTGAATCGCGTGCGGCCCACATCAATACCGGTATACACAGCGGCATTCGGATTTCCGCCAACGGCAAACAGCGCTCTTCCGTGGGGTGTTCTGTTCAGCAGCACATACAGGCAGCCAATACACAACACGGCAACCCACGACAATATGGGTATGCCAAGCACGTCGAGCCTGGGCAGTGCCTTGTAGGCCGGGCTCATCTCGTGGGCATTGATCCATTGCCCATCGGATATCAGGAAGATGATGCCTCTGAAAATAGTCAGGGTGCCAAGCGTGACAACAATGGGGGGAATGTCCAGCTTCCACACCAGTAAGCCATTGATGCTGCCAAGCGCGGCTCCCAGAACAAAGGCCAGGACAATTAGCAGCGGTATGGGAATACCGGGCACGGCTGCATTGAGCATGGCAGTACACATACCCACAAGAGCCAGGTTAGAAGCCATGGACAAATCGATGCAACGCGTCAGTATGACGGCCATTTGGCCCAGGGCCAGTATGATGAGAATGGATGTATCGTTGAACACACCCAGTAGTGATTCTGGAGTTGCAAAGGCCGGGAAACGCAAGTACACCAGCCCGATCAGGGCAATCAGCGCCAGTGCCAGTAACACATCGCGTGAAAGCCGCAACGGCATCATGCGGCGCTCGTTTCAACAATACCGGCGGCGGCCCGCACCAGAATTTCGGGCGTTACGTCATCACGTGCCACTTCCGCTACCTGCCGACCTTCACGCATCACGATGATGCGATCAGACATGCCCATGATTTCGGGAATTTCCGAAGATACCATGATAACTGCAAGCCCCTGTGAGGCCAGTTCGCGCATGAAGGCGTGTACGGCAGCTTTTGAACCGATGTCGATGCCTTTGGTGGGTTCATCAAGGATGATGACCTTAGGCTGCGTAGCGAGCCACTTGGCAATAACCACCTTCTGCTGGTTGCCGCCTGACAACTCGCCAACAGGTTGGTCCAGCGCTGCGGCCTTGAGCTCCAGGCGTTCTGTGTATTGACGAGCCAGCGCAAACTCGCGGGCCATTCGAACAAAGCCTTTATGTGAGGTGATCTTGAGCGAGGGCAAAGCAACGTTATCAGCAATGGACAAGGCCGTGATAGCGCCTTGTCTACCTCTGTCTTCTGGCACATAGACCAGCCCATGTGCGATGGCATCAGCAGGGCTTTTTGGTGACACCGGTTGCCCATCGATCTCCAGACTGCCTGCGCTGATCGGGGTGATCCCGAACAGGGCGTGCATACACTCGCTGCGTCCGGCACCCACCAGTCCATAGAACCCGAGTATCTCGCCACGATTGAGGGCGAAGTTGATATCGTCAAACTCAGTGGGATGTGAGTAGTGGCTCACCTGCATCACCGGGGCGCCGAGTTCATTGGTTCGGGGTGGAAAGACACTCTCAACCGTGCGCCCGACCATCAATCGCACTAACTCATCGGACGCCATGTCGTGGATGAAACCGTTGCCTACCTGCTCACCATCACGGAACACGGTATAGCGATCAGCCACATGAAATATCTCATCGAACTTGTGGCTGATGAACAAAATGGCTTTACCGTCTGCCTTTAACTGCTCGACCAGCAGGTAAAGCTCTTCAATTTCCTTGTGTGATAACGCGGCAGTGGGCTCGTCCATGATCACAACGCGGGCATCGACCGACAACGCGCGTGCAATGGCCACCAGGTGTTTGTTGGCGATGCCCAGATCAGCCAGAAGAGCGGTGGGTTTGACTGATGCACCCACACGATCAAGTAGCCGTGCAGCATCGTTGTTCATTTTCTTCCAGTCTACCAATCCGTAACGGTTCAGCGGCGCATGACCGATGAAGATGTTCTCGGCAACCGAGAGTTCATCGAACAAAACGGTTTCCTGATGTATTGCCGTAATACCGGCGTCGGTAGCATCCTTGGGCGTAGTGAACTGACGCGTGTCGGCATCAATCGTGATAAGACCTTCATCGGGTTGGTAAATGCCCGTGAGCACTTTAACCAGCGTTGATTTGCCGGCACCATTTTCACCGACTAGAGCGGTTACTTCGCCAGCGTATAAATCCAGTGAGACCGAAGACAATGCACGTACGCCTGGGAAATTCTTCGTAACGCCTTTCAGCGACAAGACCGGTGAGGCTGATGGAACGGCACGTGTGGGCAAAGGGGCATACTCCGTCTGGTCCATGCCTGAAAGCGGATCCTGCAGTCAATTCGGCGGTGACAGGACCGTTGTCGAATTAACGGCATGACCGGCGCGGCAGGGTGGCGATGATGCGGTGAAAAAAGAGCGCTTGCAAAACATGCAAGCGCTCTCAGAGAGGCGATCAAAGACCGGTCAGAAAATATCCTTGAAGTCGTTGATGTTGGATGCGTCATAGACAAACGGATCAGACATGGCGCCATCCAGAGAATCACTCAGTTCAACTGAACCGAGACGTCCCATACCAATCTCTCCACCCGCCACGGCCTCAGC
>CALLPU010000295.1 GCA_938016235.1 uncultured Granulosicoccus sp.
CGCGAAGTCGATGCGGACGCCGACACGCCCCTGCTTTGGGTTATACGCGATGAGCTGAATCTCACCGGCACGAAATTTGGCTGTGGGGTGGCCGCTTGCGGATCCTGCACTGTTCATATTAACGGTCAGCCACAACGCTCCTGCGTGTTTCCAGTGAGTGCCGTAGGCGACAGTGAAATTACCACTATAGACGCCATCAGCACCCCGCAGGCCAAGGCTGTGCAAACTGCGTGGCAAGAACTTGACGTTGTGCAGTGCGGCTACTGCCAGTCATGGCAGATCATGTCGGCTATCGGTTTGTTATCGAACAATGCAAAACCCAGCGATGACGACATCGATACAGCCATGTCGGGAAATGCCTGTCGCTGTGCGACCTACCATCGAATCCGCGCGGCTATCCATCGTGCATCTGACATTCTGGAGGGCTGATCATGGACACAAACAACACAGTTTCAATGAACAGACGCGGTTTCCTGAAGAGCACCGCTGTTTTGGGTGGTGCCATTGCGATCGGTTTCAATCCGAGTGGCGTTCTGGCCGCCGCAACTGGAACAGCACCTGCTGATGCCGTCGGCTTCAACCCGTTTGTCAAAATATCACCCACTGGTCAGGTGACCGTTGTGGTCAAGCATTTTGAAATGGGACAGGGCACGAGCACAGGCCTGACGACACTGGTCGCAGAAGAACTGGATGTTGCCTGGGATCAGGTTGACGTTGAGTTTGCACCGTCTCACGACAACTACAAAAACCTGGCGTTCGGCGGGCAGGGAACCGGCGGCTCCACCGCCATTGCCAATTCTTTCATGCAGTATCGGCAGGCAGGCGCAGCGGCCCGCGACATGCTGGTGCGCGCAGCCGCTGCAGAGTGGGAAGTTGATGCATCAACGGTGAGCGTCAAGGATGGCATGATCACGAGCGGTGACAAGCAGGGCACGTTTGGCGATTTCGTCAAGGCGGCTTCGATGCTGGAACCTGCAGCAGAACCCGTGCTCAAGGATGCTGCTAATTTCACTCTGATCGGTAAAAACCAGTTGCCGCGCAAGGATAGCCTGGCGAAAACCACTGGCAAGGCCATGTTTGCGCTCGATGTGAAAGTGCCCAATATGGTGTATGCCACCATTTTAACCTCGCCTCTGTTTGGCGGTACCCTGAAGAGTTTTGATGCGTCCAAGGCTGCATCAGTGACTGGTTTCATCGATGCGAAGGCATTAGCGGATAATTCCGGTGTGGCGGTGTATGCGCAATCCACCTGGGCCTCCATTAAGGCAAGACGAGCGGTAACGGCTGAGTGGGATGATACGGCCAGCGACATGCGTGGCACGGATCAGATGCTTAGCGAGTATTCAGACAAGCTCAACGCTGATCCTGTCTATGACGCAACTGGCAAGGGTAATCTGGCCGATGTTGAAGCCGCTGCCATTGCCGCCGAAAAGTCGGTGTCTGCTGATTTCCATTTTCCGTTGCTGGCGCATGCCCCTATGGAACCTGTCAATTGCGTGATCGAGCGAACCGAAGATGGCGGCATCCGTTTGCATGACGGGTGTCAGTTCCAGATGATTACGCATCCTACGGTGGCCGCCATAACTCAGGTGCCTCCCGAGAAGGTAGACATCGTGACCTACTATGCAGGTGGTTCGTTTGGCCGAAGGGCCAACGCCAAATCTGACTACCATGTGCAGGCTGCGCTCGCATTCATGGCGCTGGGTGGCGAGAAGGCCGTCAAACTGGTCTGGACGCGCGAAGATGATCTGGCCGGTGGTTTTTACCGTCCGATGTTCGCCCAGCGAGCTCATATCGGTATTGGTGATGATGGGAAGATTTCGGCCTGGGGCCATCGCTCGGTAACGCAGTCCATATTCAAGGGTGGCCCCATGGAAAGCATGGCGGTGCATAACGGGGTAGATCACTTCTCTGTGGAAGGCATTGTCGATACGCCCTATCAGATACCCATGGCACTAGGTCTTACCGATTATGAATCGCCCATGCCTGTACTCTGGTGGCGTTCAGTCGGTCATAGCCAGTCTGGCTATACCATGGAAGTGTTGATGGACATGGCGGCAGAGGCTGCGGGTCAGGACCCTGTTGAGTTTCGGTTGGCGCATCTGGACGAATCTGACGAGAACCAGGCCCGGTTTGCCGGTGTGTTGAAGCTGGCAGCGGAGAAAGCCGGGTGGAATGGACAATCGGCCAGTGGCAAGGGTCGAGGCATTGCGGTCCACAAGTCGTTCGGCAGTTATGTTGCGGAGGTTGCTGATGTGTCTGTGAACGAGGATGGGGCGATATCCATAGACAAGATCACCTGCGCTGTCGATTGCGGGATGGCTGTCAATCCTGATGTCATACGCGCCCAGATGGAAGGCGGTATCGGATACGGTCTGGGTGCGGTCATGCGCAATGAGATCACGCTGAAGGATGGTGTCGTTGAACAAGGCAATTTCCCCGACTATCAGCCCCTGCGTATCACCGATATGCCGGATGTTGAAGTGCACATCGTGCCATCGGACAAGGCACCTACAGGTGTTGGTGAGCCCGGCTTGCCACCGGCGGGGCCAGCCTTGGCCAATGCCATCTACGCCGCAACGGGCAATCGCATCACCAGTCTGCCAATGACCAGTAGTGGGATAACCTTTGCCTGATAGTCGATAGGGCATTCAGGCAAACTGAAAGACGCCTGTTGAAAATGTGCTGCCCGACTGTTAACCGTCGGGCAGCACAACGTGACCCACTAGCGTTGCGCATCCGCCAGCAGCGCATCCACATCAACGTTGGCTTCAATTCCCGCGGCCAATGCATCCAGTTCCCGTTCAACTGTGGCTTCATAGTTCAGCGAGCTATCGGCGTCATGACGGATACGTTTGAGCCACTCGCCGCGAAAACGATCGTTACTGAACAATCCGTGCACATAGGTACCTTCCACGTTGCCACGGCTATTGATTGCACCTTCAGCCCGACCATCGATGTCGATCATGGGCCGTTGAGTATCGGGCCCTGTGCTGGCACCAACGTGTATTTCATAGCCCGTTACTCGGCGCTGGCTGCGCGTACACGTACCGGACACCGGATGGCTGTGCTTTTCTGCCTGCATCCGGGTTTCTACATCGAGTAAACCCAGGCCTTGCAGTTCTCCTGCCGTGCCGTCCATACCATGAGGATCGGTCACACGCCTGCCCAACAGCTGGTAACCACCGCAGATACCTGTCACGTGTCCGCCACTGCGAGCAAACGAAATGATGTCGTGGTCCCAACCCTGTTCACGCAAAAAAGCCAGATCACCCAGTGTGGACTTGGTGCCCGGCAGTATGATTGCATCGATATCTCTGGGTACAGGAGTACCGGGTCGGACAAAGCCGAGTTCAACGCCGGGTTCAAGGCGTAGCGGGTCCATGTCATCGAAGTTTGCGATACGAGAGAGCATGGGAACGGCAATGCGCACAACGCCAGGCGAAGAGGTAATTGCGGAGGGACGTTGTTCAAGGATCACGGCGTCTTCCTGCGGTAACTTCAATGCAGCTGGCAACCAGGGAACAACACCTCTGCACGGCCATTGCGTGCGCTTCTCTATCTCCACAACGCCGTCATCAAACAACGCGGGATCGCCGCGGAAGCGGTTGATCAGAAAGCTTGAGATTAACGCGGCGTCAGCTGGCTCCAGGACGTTACGGGTGCCCACTATGGAGGCAATGACACCGCCGCGGTCTATGTCGCCAATCAAACAGACGGGAGCCTTAACACGTTGAGCGAATCCCATGTTGGCAATATCTCTTTCGCGCAGATTGGTTTCAGCGGCACTGCCAGCACCCTCCACCAGAACAAGATCGAAGCGAGAGGACAGTCGCTGATAACTTTCCAGCACGGCCTGCATGAGGTGTTGTCGCTGGCGCGTCATGTACTCACTGGCAGAGAACGTGTCGAGCGGCTTGCCATGCACAACAATTTGCGCCGTACGATCGCTCTGGGGTTTCAACAGCACCGGGTTAAAGTCCACTTCGGCGTCCAGGCCGGCCGCGCGCGCCTGCAAGGCCTGGGCACGTCCTATCTCACCACCACCGTCACAGGCGGCTGCGTTGTTGGACATGTTTTGTGGCTTGAAGGGGGCAACCGACAGTCCCCTCTGGTGGGCAATACGGCACAAGCCAGCCACAAGCGTAGACTTACCAACATCGGAACCGGTCCCCTGGAACATCAGGACGTTTGCTGCTGCCACAATTAAAAATCGATGCCTTGCTTGGCTTTGATGCCGGATTGGAAGGGGTGCTTGATCTCTTTCATTTCACTGACCAGATCCGCCATTTCCATGAGTGCAGGTTTGGCATCTCTGCCCGTCAGAATGACGCTGGTACGCGTAGAGCGCTGGTGCAGTGCCGCGATGACCTCGTTTATGTCCAGGTAGTCGTAGCGCAGCGCGATGTTGATTTCATCAAGTACGACCAGATCGTACTCGCCACTGCGCATTAGTGTATGTGCCTGTTTGAACGCGGCAGTGGCTGCGTCAGTATCGCGATCTTTGTCCTGTGTATTCCAGGTGAAACCTTCACCCATGGTGTGCCAATGAAGTTGATCCGGGAATCGATCAAAGAACTGTCGTTCACCGGTTTTCCAGGTGCCTTTGATGAATTGCACGACGGCCACTGAATGGCCCCAGCCCAACGCCCGGGCCGTGACACCAAATGCCGAAGATGACTTGCCTTTGCCATTACCGGTGTGCACCAGTACCAGGCCTCTGTCCACGTCAACCGCTTGCCGGACCTTGGCTTTTTGTTCTGCCTGCAGAACCTGCATGGCGCGTTTGTGTTCTTCTGCGTTCGTCATGGTGGAGCACTATACGTGGAAACAAAAAAGCCAGCCATTGCGATGAGACAATGGCTGGCTAGTTGCGCACAGCAAGCGCTCAGATAACTCTATTCGTGCGCCAGCCCGGACAATTCTTGAAACGCCTGCGAGGCACGACCCACTAGCTGCCACTCCAGATTTTCAGGTAGGCATCCTTGTAGCCATTGTCCGGATCAAAGGTATTCCTTGGTCCACCATCGAACTCAATGTTGTCGGTCGTGACCACATGCAGCGGCGATACATAACCGGACCACGCTTCACCTGCAAGCGCACGATTCATCTCATCGACCAGCTGCCAGCCTTGCAGATTTAATGGCTCAGCTACGGTGACTTGCTGATACTGTGCACTTCGAATGCGCTGGTAGGCAGACTCGGATCCATCACCTGCCGACACATTGACCGGAGCGCCATCACCCTTGATTCCGGCTGCTGCCAGAGATGGGCCCATGAAATCAAAGTACAGATCGTTAATCGCTAATGAATGCGTCCACTTGGCGCCATGGCGTTGCAGTAACGAGGTTGTCAGCTGCGGCATGCGCTGTGAGGTTTCAGCGATGGGTGTATCAACATACTCCAGTACGGTACCGCCCAGCTCTTCAATGACATCCTTCATCTTGTCTGCCTTGTCGATGGCAATCTGATACGTTGAATCAGTGAAAATGATGACGCCGGGTTCACCGTCTGCATCGGCAAATGCCCACTTGGCTGCCGATTCAGATACCAGCATGGGGTCGGTAGTCACGTTGGCGAATATGCCCACGTCATCCATCGGACCAATCGCCGCACCGGCATGCCAGGAGACCAGTGGTATACCGGCCTCAGCCGCGGCTTTCATGCCCTGTTCCTGCTCCTTGGAATCGAATCCGTTGATGATGATGCCATCTGGCTTGAGCGCCAGGGCTTGTCCCATTGCGGAGGTGCGCCCTGATATGGAACCGGCACCATCCAATACCCGTACCGTCCAGCCTATTTGCTCAGCAGCTTCTTCTATACCGTTGGTAGCACCGAGTATCCCGCCGTTTTTGAGATCTCCTGCGAGAACCACGATGGTCTGATCGGCCAGGGCTTTGGGGCCGGTTGTCGGGCCATCCCATGTTTCCACTTTCATGGCGTATTTGTTGACGAACTCCATGGCATCGCTCATGGCGTCGGCGCGTACGTTGCCAGCAGCAACGGCGCAGGCCAGCGCTCCTGTCATGGCGGCTATGGTCAGTCTGCTATTTTTCATTGGTATTCTCCTGTGGTGTTGATCGTTATGGTTCAACGGCTTTCGGATTAAAACAATCCGGGTTGTGAATCCGGTCTGGACACTGGGAACTGCGGACCGGTGCACGGCGGAACGGGTCAGGTATCGGGTGAAGCGGGTGTGGAATTGTCAGTAGCAGGTGGTGCCGTATCGCGTCTTATCTTGATCACGCCACCTCGCTTACGTTGCGCGTAGCCGGCAATGCCAATGGCAACCAGCAGTGTCACGCCGTTGAACAAGGGTTCTACCCAGAAAGAACCCCCAAACTGCTGAATACCGGATATGCCAACGGCCAGGATGGTCACGCCAATCAGCGTTCCCCACACGTTCACCCTGCCGGGCTTGATTGTGGTGGATCCCAGAAACGCGCCTACCAGCGCCGGCAAGAGATACTCCAGGCCAACGCTTGCCTGTCCAATACGCAGTTTGCTGGCCAGTAATATGCCTGCCAGTGCTGTCAGGGTGCCCGATGCAATGAAGGCCCCCATGACATAGCGCGGCACAGGGATACCATTGAGTGACGCCGCTGTCGGGTTTGCGCCGATGGCGTACATGTATCTGCCGATGGGCAGGTATTCGAGGATGATCCACAATGCAATGGCGATACCCAGCACGTAGTAGCCCGTGATGGGCAGTCCGAATACAAACGTTGAATTCAATGCGTAGAATCCGTCGGGCAACATGGCCACCATCTGTCGACCACCGGTGTGCCATAGAGCCAGTGCATAGAGAACCGTGCCAGTGCCGAGTGTGGCAATGAAGCTGTCGATGCGTGCTACTTCTACTAGCAGGCCGTTCAACAGGCCAGAGAACGCGCCCAGTGCCAGCACGATCAGGCAGGCGATTGGCCACGGAATACCCAGTGTCTGCAGGCTGATGGCCAGTATGTGCCACAGCACGATCCCGTAGCCGACAGTCAGATCGATTTTGCCGGTCACCATTGGAATGGTGGCTGCCAGGGACAGTATGGCGATGATGGCTTTGTCAGACACAATCGAACGCAGGTTAAGCAGTGTCGGGAATGTATCGGGCAGCAGTATGGTGAACAATATGATGAGCAGCGCGGTTAGTATTACCAGGCCATAAACTGGTGCCAGCCTTGCAAGCCTGGCACCGATTGACAACGGCTGCAGTTCATCGCGGGTGGGTTCGAGGGCGGATGCCTTGATTGAGTTCATGCGTGGGCTCGGAATTCACTGGCAGAAGCGGATTGGACCAATGCTTCGGTGGTCAGCTGATTGCCTCGAAGTTGTTCAACACACAAGCCGCGGTTGAATACGATAGCGCGGTTACACAGCGTGGCAACCTCTTCGAAGTCGGTGGAGATGACGATCACGGGAACACCGCTATTGACCATTTCGTTCAACAGTGTGTAGATCTCAGCCTTTGCACCGACATCGACACCGGCAGTGGGATCCTCTGCGATCAGCACACGATTGTTATTGGTCAGCCATCGACCCACGATGACCTTTTGCTGGTTGCCACCAGACAGGGCATCAATGGGCAGTTCGGGATCGTTAGGTCGCAAGCCGACATCAACGCCAGCTTCACGGGCCTTGTGAGTTTCCCGGCGCCGAGATAGAAATGAGAACAGGCCACGCCCAAGCGCGCCCGGGTTCAGGAACAGGTTTTCACGAATACTCAGCGAAGTTGCCACGGATTCAACAACGCGATCTCGCGGTATCAAACCTATACCGCGTTGCATGGCATCCCGCGGAGATTCGGGTTTGAACGGCTCGCCTTGCAGTTCGATCTCGCCCTCGAATGCCTCCGCACCAAACAGGCATCGTCCAATGTCTTCTTGCCCGGCACCTCGCAGCCCCACGAGTCCGAGTATTTCGCCATTGTGCACATCCAGCGTAATCGGGCCGGTGTGCTCGGTGTACAGGTTGCGTATGCTCAATAAGGGTGAGGTATCTGAGGGCTTGAGCTTATCGAACGTCTTGGGCTTGCGACCGACGATCAGATCCACGAGTTCTTCAGGTGTGGTGTGTGCAACGGCCCTGACCCCCACTGTTTCACCATCGCGAAGCACAACCACACGATCTGAAATCTGAAAAACCTCGTCGAGCCGATGTGAGACGTAGATCATGCCTACGCCATCGTCGCGCAAGCGCTCGAGAACCTTGAATAGCGTTATCACATCATCCGATGGCAAACTGGCGGTGGGTTCGTCGAGAACCAGAAAGTCACAATCCACTGCCAGTGCGCGGGCAATGGCCACGAGCGATTTCTCGGCGCGCGTCAGGCGGCTGACTCGCATGCTCGGGCTGAAGTTGCAACCCACTCGCTCCAGCGCTTTCGCCGTTCTGGCCTCGCAAGCCTGCCAGTTGATCAGGCCGGAGCGTTTCTCGAAGCCCTGAGCCAGCGCCATGTTCTCGGCGATGCTCATCCACTCGATCAACCCCAGATCCTGGTGGATGAACGCAACGGCCTGACGAACCTGAGTGCTTCCCGGCGTATGCCGATAAGGCGTACGGTCAATCACCACGGTGCCGGAGTCAGGTTGGTGAATGCCTCCCAGGATTTTGATCAGCGTCGATTTTCCAGCGCCGTTTTCGCCCAGCAACGCCACGATTTCACCTCGACCCACGTTCATCGTGACATCATGCAGCGCGCGCGTACCACCAAATGTCTTGGATATCTGGTGGAAAAACAGGCCATCGGGTAAGGCCGGAGGCGCTTCTGTTACAGCCATCGATCAGCGTGCTGTGTGAGAATCTTCATGTGAGATAGCGTGGAAATGAGTCGTTGCGTTATCGGTAACGTTACCAGAGAATAGGGCGACCGGGTAAAGCATGTCAATGGGAAAAAGCAACACAGGGTCAAAAGCGCGGGGGGTCTCGCTCGCGGAAATTGCGCTCGAAGCGGGTGTGTCGCGCATGACTGCCTCGCGAGTGCTGCGTGGAGCGGATGGCTATTCGGAAGCCACGAAAGACAAGGTGCTGGCTGTTGCCAACCGGCTTGGCTACGTGCCCAATCGCATTGCCGCAGCCCTGGGATCAGATGCCGGGACCAGTCTTGTTGCCATAGCATTACCCACTCTGGGGCGGGAGCTGTACAGCCAGGTGCTTGAAGGGCTGGAGAACAAGCTCACCTCTGTCGGGTATCAGCCCATCATTGGTGTGGTGGGATACGACGACGAGGCAGAATTTCAGTGGCTGAACTCGGCGCTTGCCTGGCGGCCGTGTGCACTGGTTGTTACGGGACGTGAACGCAGTTCTGCCAACCGGACGCTGTTGCAGAGTGTCACTGTGCCTGTGGTGGAGATGTGGAACATAGACCAGGGCTACGATCAGCAAACAACATCCGATCCGTTACGCGTTGGCCTGAACCACAGAGCCGCAGGTTATGAGATGGGGCGGTACCTCGCGGGCCGTTATCGTGGGCAGGCAGGCTACGTGGGTACCAAGATAAACGACACGACGCTCGGCAGTGACAGGCTGGCGGGTTTCTCCGACGGATTCGGATCAGAGCCGCGCTGTCTGATTCTCAATGATCGATCATCATTTTATGCGGGCTACTATGGCGCGGAGCAATTGCTGTCGGCAAATCCGTCGCTACGCGTGTTGTATTTTCTGGACGACAACATGGCCGTGGGTGGTTTGATGTTCTGTCTGCAGAAAGGTATCAAGATACCCGGAGAGGTGGCTATTGCAGGTTTTGGTGGGCTGGATGTGGGATCTGTGTTGTCCACAAAGCTGACCACAACCAAAGTGAGACGGTTGAAAATAGGAAAACTGGCCGCTGAGAACCTGATCAAACGACTGAACGGTGAGCCCGTTGCCGTGATGGATGACGTCGGCTTCGAATTGATCAAGGGTGAGACTGCCTGACGTCACCTCATCAGAAGTGCTGGTGTCTGCTGTTGCAGTAAACGGCTTTGACCATTCCCCGCAAAGGCGCTAAATCCAAAGCTTCTGCGGTGTGGATGTTGAGTGGGTGATTGGCGCTGATGGTGGGACCGTCGGTCTCCGGTGCCTTGGGTAATTCGTCTGGCGCCAATACAAAGAAGTTAGCTTCCTGACCCAATTCAAGACCCGTGTGCGTGGCACCATCAATGATGCGTAGCGGGGCATGCGTCAGTTTTTCAAAGACTCGATTCAACGATAGGCCCAGAAGTTCGGGTAGTTGCAGGATTTGTGGTATGGCCCATTGATAAGCAGACAGCCCGGCTTCGGTTGCAGGCAAAGGTGCCAGGCTTGCATCTTTTTCATGAGGCGAGTGGTCTGTACAAATGGCATCGATAACGCCTGCTCCAACAGCGTGGCGCAAAGCCTCCCTGTCGGCCGCACTACGAAACGGAACAGCGCTGTGAAAACTTGAATCGTAGCCTGCCAGGTGCTCGTCAGTGAAGAACAGATGATTGAGCCCGACATCGCAGGTTATCGGCAATGCTGCCTGTTTCGCCGCATCTATCATGTCCAGCGCTCTTGCCGAACTTACGCGCGAGATATGCAATCGGCAGTTGGTCTCGCGGCACAGCTCCAGTAATCTTGCCAGTGCAACGGTTTCAGCAGCAACCGGAATACCCGGCAGGCCGAGTCGAGTTGCCATCGCGCCTGCATGGGCACAGCCATCAGCACCAAGCTGGGCATCTCTGGCAGTCATGATCAGGGGGATGTTGAATGAAGCAGCATATTCCATGGCACTGAACAACACATTGGTATTGTCCAGCGGCATATCTGCCTGGCCAGCTGCTGGGCACCCGGCTGCTTGTAATGTTGCCAGTTCACTCAGCTGCTCGCCCTGTAGCCCTATCGTCAACGCAGCAATGGGCAGCACTTGTGCGCCCTGCGCAAGCTGCGCCTGTTGGCGTATCAATTCCACGGTGGCCACGTTGTCGATAGCAGGTTGAGTGTCTGGTGCACAGAGCACACGTGTGAAGCCTGCGGCCAGCGCTGCTGATGCTTCACTGGCGATGGTGCCCTTGCGTGTCAGGCCGGGTTCGCGGAGTCTGGCGTACAGATCACACATGCCGGGTATGACAAGCTGATCGGCAGCGCCTGAGGTATCGTCTGTGATCGATTCGATAACGCCATCCTGGATGACGATCGTGCAGGCCTGTTCGTGCTCCAGTTGTCTGACGTTGTTGATAACGATGCGTGAATCGTGTTGTGAGTCGCTCACGCCTCAGCCCTCCGTAAGCTGGTGGCATTGCCCATGACAATGGACATGACCGCCATCCGCACGGCAATACCGTAGGTGACTTGCTCGAGTATGACGGACTGCTGTCCATCGGCAACGCTGCCGGCTATTTCAACACCTCGGTTGGTTGGACCCGGGTGCATGACCAGCGCATCGGGCTTAGCCAGTGTCAGTCTTTCTGGCGTCAGGCCGAAAGTACGATAAAACTCACTGCTACTGGGAACCGTGGCGGTTTGCATGCGTTCTTTTTGCAATCGCAGCCCCATGATGACATCCGCCCCGATCAGCGCCTTGTCGATGGAGGGGTAGACGGTGACACCCAGTGCCTCCACTTCCGCGGGGATGAGTGTACGTGGACCCACCACCCGCACTTCTCCGGTGCCGAGCTTCACCAGCGCGGAGATATCGGAACGTGCCACTCTGGAATGGCGTATATCGCCAATGATGACGACACACAAGTTCTGAAACTCACCTTTGTGCCGTCGAATAGTGAACATGTCCAGCATGCCCTGCGTAGGGTGAGCGTGCTGGCCATCGCCACCATTGATTACGTTGATCGAAGGAGCTACATGCCGAGCGATAAAGTGCGCGGCACCGGAATCTCCGTGGCGCACGATGAACATGTCACATTGCAGGGATTCGAGTACCCGTAGGGTATCCAGCAAGGATTCGCCTTTGGCAGTTGATGAGGTCACCAGATCCACGTTGAGTATATCGGCGCTAAGACGTTTGGCTGCAAGTTCAAAAGCGGTTCGAGTACGGGTGCTGTTCTCGAAAAAAAGATTAGCCACTGTCTTGCCGCGCAACAACGGTACTTTTTTAACCGTACGATCATTGACCCCGGCAAACCCTTCAGCAGTGTCGAGTATTTGCGTGAGTTGTTCCCGGTTCAAACCATCAAGATCGATGAAATGGTGAAGTTCCCCAAGGCTATTGAACTGAGGGTCGGGAAGCGTCACGATTTTTCACCCACGGTCACTTGCATGCGGGTTGCGTCAAGGTCTATGTATTGATTGGCGGCCACGTCCAGACTGTGCCCTATCACATCGGCTCTGATGGGTAGCTCGTGGCCGGCACGTTGAACCAGCACAGCCAGTGTTATGCGGGCGGGGCGGCCGTAATCGAAGATTTCGTTCATGGCGGCGCGGACGGTGCGGCCAGTACTCAGCACATCGTCAATCAGAATGATGTGCTTGTCCTGGACGTCGAACGGCACTTGCGAGGGTCCGACAACAGGATGCAGGCCAATGGAGCTGAAATCATCACGATAGAACGCGATGTTGAGCTCCCCCAGTTCTGGCTCTACGGGTAGTCCACCGTCGATCAATTGCGCTAGCAGGAGTTTGCCGACATCCACACCACCACGACGGATACCGATAAGAGCGACAGGTGTATCGGTCTGAACCAGACCCACCAATGCCTCGTGCATGTCATTCAGCCATTGCCGGACGGTGGGTGATTCAAAAAGCGCATTGACAGGCTTGCTCACTTGGGCGATCTCATGGTGAACCAGCTTTCCAGTATAAGGGCGGCGGCGAGTGTATCCACATCTGCGTGACTTGTCTTGCGTTTGCGTTGTCCAGAGGCTCGCAATTGTTGCAGCTCCTGTTGCGCTGCCATGGAACTGAAGCGCTCGTCAGCCTTGTGCACAGGCAATGCATAGCGTTGTGCCAATCGCTTGATAAACCCTTTGACATGGTGAGTAATTTCCTGCATTTCGCCAGCTTCAGTTAGCGGCCAGCCAACGACCAGATCGGTTGGTTGCCATTGATCCATTACAGCATCAATGGTTGTCCAGTCGGGTGTGCCATTGTGGTTGATGGCGATACCCGCAGGAGTGGCACTTTGTAAGCGGGCCTCACCGACTGCCATACCGATCCGGCGCGTACCGAAATCAAACCCTATGCAGGTACCCGGTTCTGCTTCAGGCACGACCAGCATGCCCGACAACAGCGGCAAGGTTGATTCCGAGTCTGTCGCCAGCGGCCTGACGTCGGGAATTGACCGGGATGTCGAACAGGATTTCAGCGGTCGCATCACAGGTCAGCCAGGCGTTTTCTGCCACTTCCATTTCCAGTTGGCCTGGCGCCCAGCCGGCATGTCCAAGCACGATGAGATGACGGCTCGGCGACTCGCCCCTTGCAATGGCTTCAAGCACGTCGCGAGAACTGGAAAGCGATACGCCACCGGCGAAATCTCGGGTTATTTCAAATTGCGGCCCCGGCGGATGCAGAACGAGGCCATGCCCTTCGTCTACCGGTCCACCACGCAAGACCGGTATTTCCGCGATAGTCTTATCAGACACAGTGATGGATAGCTGTGAGAACACGCTGCTAAGATCCATGCCCAGTTCCTGATTGACTATGACACCAAATGCCCCGTGTTCACCGTGGTCCAGGATATACACCAGCGAATCTCGAAAATCTGAATCCTGCATTTGCGGCATGGAAACCAGAAAATGATGGGTAAGATTCATCGAGGATTTGGCGCTAGTGTGGTGGAACGTTTAATATGTTCCACCACACTAGTAGCTGATCACGGAATTGCTGCTCTGGAACTCCCACGTCCGGACAATGTACAGAATGTCTGTCTCTTCGGCTAGCTGGCCGGTCATCGGATCAAAGGGTGCAGCCAGTTCGACAATTCTGACGGCGGCGTCATCGAGCAGTTTGTGACCCGATGATTCGTCCACTGTAATGCTCTCGATTTC
>CALLPU010000296.1 GCA_938016235.1 uncultured Granulosicoccus sp.
TATTCAGCCTGGTCGGGATCCTGCCCCGAATACAACCCGTTCTCTGCTGTCTGCCAGATTTCCAGCCATGCTCCCTCAATGGGGTTATTGCTGGCATCCTGTACAAGACCAGACACGATGACAGCATCTCCCTCGTTCCCGGCACGCATATCCCCGCCAACAGCCAATTCCGGTGCTCCGAGGACGTGGAAAGGACCAAGCACACTGGAAGGTGTCGCATCTTCAGGTGAGTGAATCATGTCTACCAACGAAGAGACGCCCAGTAAATCTGAAAACAGGACGAATTCATTGCGTTCTCGCGACGAAATATTACCCGCTTCGAACATCAACTCCAGTCCCTTGCGCCACTCGTCGTGCGTAAGCTCCGTTTCCCTGACAAAATCATGGAGATGTTGTACCAGCGATTGAAGTACGAAACGCAAACGCTCGTCTGTTTCATCGCCCATGTAATCCATGAATGATTGGGTGATCGTGTCGGTATTGACTGTTCGCATAGGGGGAGCTCTGCGTTATTGAATGGGACTAACCAAACTTGCCTTCTAGCCTAGTATGCCGATTGACAAGCTTGGAAAGCGTATCAGTAAAATCAATACCAACAGCATGATACCGGCAAAGGGCAGGGCACCGAGAAACACATCCTTGAGCGTGATGTCAGGATCGTTGAGGCTCGTTTTTATGACAAAACAGGAAATACCCAGAGGCGGTGTCAGTAAGCCAATTTCTGCCCCGATCACGGTGACTATGCCAAACCAGACCAGGCTCATTCCCATGGATTCGACGAGCGTAATAAACAAGGGCACCACAATCAGAATGATCGAGGCAGTGTCGAGTATGGTGCCAAGAAAGAGCATCAACAGCACATAGATAGTCATGACTTCCAAAAACCCGAGTTGGTGCGTCTGCAGTATGTTATCCAGTGCGTTGGGTAATCCTGCGTATCCGAGCATTCGGCTGTACAAGGAAGCCATGGCAATCAGGAAGAGGATCGCGGCAGTGATATGACCCGTTTCCAAAGCGGTCTCCCACAAGCCTCGCCAGGTTATTGCTCGGCGCATCAAGGCGATAAGCAACGCTGCCAGCGCACCGGTTGCACCGGCTTCAACCGGCGTCAGCCAACCGGTATAAATTCCCCCAAGCACAATGGTAATCAATAGAACGGTAGGCACGGTCTTGTCCAGAATCTCAACAAGCGACAGTGCCTTGCTGTCTATCGTGTTCAGGTCTTTACCCAGATAAGCAGGGCGCAGCCTTGACGCCAAGAATATCCAGAGTATGTAGGCTGCGGTCAGTATGAGTCCCGGTACGATGCCAGCCAGGAACATGTCACCCACTGACTGTTCTGATACGAACGAGTAAATAATGAGCATTGCACTGGGCGGAATAATCATACCCAACACCGATGAGCCTGCTACCACGCCAACTGCGAAGCGCTTGCTGTAGTTCAGCTTGCGCATTTCAGGTACCGCAATGCGCGTAAACACTGATGCTGATGCTATCGATGACCCCGTCACCGCTGCAAAAATAGCATTGGCCCCCACGGTAGCCATTCCTATCCCACCGGTTACGCGGATGAATACGCGATTCAGAACAGTGTAGATATCCGTACCCAGCCCCGCGCGTGATACTAGCAAACCCATAACAGTAAACAGCGGGATCGTGGCAAAAGCATACTCTGTCACTCCGTCGCTGACGGCAATTTTCAGGAAATTGAACGCCAGTATCGGCTTGTCACTGATAATCCAGATCGATACAAAAGACACAAGTCCGAGAGCAACCGGGATATACATGCCCAGGTAAACCAGTGTCACTATGGCCAGGACCGACAGTGCTCCAATTTCAACCGGTGTCATGCAGCTGTATCTCTAGTCTCGTGTTCTGCAGAGTGATGCTCTCCGATGACAGCTTTCATCATGAACAGGATGGAACACAGTCCGGTGCTGAAGAAGATCGCTAGCTTCGCTGGCCACCAGGGAGCTGTGAAAA
Source organism: uncultured Granulosicoccus sp. (assembly GCA_938016235.1). Taxonomy (GTDB): domain Bacteria; phylum Pseudomonadota; class Gammaproteobacteria; order Granulosicoccales; family Granulosicoccaceae; genus Granulosicoccus. Next base: position 1,984 of record CALLPU010000296.1, read on the forward strand.
TTCCCGGTGTGCCAAAGTATTCACAACGTCCAAACGCGCTCTTCAAGTCAGTGAAGAGGTCTCCGGTGGGCTCTGGCCCGAATTCGGGTGGAGTAAAGAAATGACACGTGTGGAACGATTCGGTGAATTCTGGCCATAGTGTCCAGGCAATAAGGGCCATGAATACTGCAGCACTGAAATCGATCACTCGGTCCAACACGTTGGTAAATTGCGGAAATCGGGCCCGGCCTAAAACCAGAAATCCGTCAGAGCGAGTGAGGCGGTTATTACGCACTACATCAGGCAGTTGCAGGAAAACAATTAATACGAGCGAAAAGATCACCATTTCCACGACGCCACGTAATGGCGCATCGTGGAAATTTCTTAAAAATACATCCGCGTTCATGACACCGATCAAACCGAAGATAACCAGCGTACCGACAGCATTCGAGAACATCGCAAGGCCGTAGAACAGACGACCAAAAGCCCTGGCGATGGACATGTCTCTACTCAAATCAGTGGATGCTGAAGTGGGTTAGTGCTATCACAATTCTGCAGCCCAATCTCGTACTGGAGTGAATCCTGCCGCTTTCAGCTTGCCGATGTACGCCCGCAGCATATCCGAGCCAGGAGCCCCTGTTTGATCCAGCTTCATGGCCCAGTCCTTTGCGATGTTGGGCATGGCATTGGCCCATGCCTCACGGGCATCGGCAGGCAGTTCAACAACGCTTCCACCGCCAGCCTTGAATGCTTCAATAGACTCCGAAGCGGCATCCATGGCAATGGATGCCACATGGTCTCGATACTCAATGGCTACCGCTTGCAACACAGTTTTTACCTCGTCAGGCAATTTCTGCCAAACGTCCTTGTTCACCGTTACAGTCTTGGAATTCACTGCACCTAAATCAACCTTGAGCATGTAGGGCGCAACTTCCGAGATCTTGAAGGTTTTCGCAGATTCCGGCCATAACATGGCGGCATCTACCAGCCCTGTCTGTAGCATGTTGTAAAAGTTTGGCAGTCCTCCACGCACACCTGCGGCTCCTTCAATACCTTCCAGATAGCGAAGGTTGTATCCTGCGCCTGCCACTTTTTTTCCCTGCAAATCTTC
>CALLPU010000297.1 GCA_938016235.1 uncultured Granulosicoccus sp.
CACGCTACGAGCATTATCGAGCGGGTCACGATTCATCAGGCCATTCAGCAGGCAGTACTATCGTCGGTGGACTGATTGGTGGTGTCATTGGCAATCAACTGGGCCGCGGGCACAGCCGAAGTTCACGCACCGGTGCAACCGTAGCTGGCGCCATCATCGGCGGCGCCATTGCTAACGAGTCTTCAGGACAAGTGTCCAGGCACAGACGCCATGAGCGCCCTGCCCGCCGTGTGGAATCACGCCCCATCTATGAAACCAGACAGGTTGAACAGTGCAAGCGTGTGATTGAATCAAGCAGCAAGCAACAGTTGCAACACTACAATGTGGTCTATGAATACAAGGGACGACAATTCACCACGCAACTGCCTCGAGATCCAGGCAACCGACTCGAGTTGCAGGTATCGGTCGCACCTGCTCGGCGGTAGCTCGAATTAGCCGCACAACCCACTAGCCTTGATCAGCATACCTTTCACTTGTCACTGAGCCTACTCTTCGGATGCAGCGCCGCATGAACACACACTCACAATTTGATGACACATCAAAAACGGCCCTGCACAGCTGGCTTGTTACTGTCTGTGCCAGTGTGCTGCTGGCAGGTCTGCTATTCAGTGCGCCTGCCAGCGCTGCGGACGCTGCCAATCGTCAACACGCCATTCAAATGGCGCTGCAGCAAAACGGCGGCGATGGAAAAGTTCTCGGAGTCAAGACCGTGCAGAACAAAAACGGCCAGACGGTGTTTGCGGTCAAGGTGCTGAGCAACGGGCGTGTCCGTGTGTTTCGCATAAAGAAGGCGCGCTAGCGTGAGAGCTCTTGTCGTCGAAGACGAACCGACGTTACGACAGCAACTGGTAATAGCGCTGCGCGAACAGGGCTTTGCCATTGACGAATCAGGCGATGGTGAAGAGGGCCTGTACCTTGCGGTGACCATGCCGGTGGACATCGCGATCATTGATCTGGGGTTGCCGGGCCGTGATGGTCTTTCACTGATCAAGTCGCTGCGGAAGCAAGACAAAGACTACCCGGTGCTGATTCTGACAGCGCGGGATCGTTGGCAAGATAAAGTGGATGGGTTGGAAGCCGGAGCCGATGACTATCTGACCAAGCCCTTTCACATTGAAGAGCTGCTGGCCAGAACACGAGCGCTGTTACGTCGAACGGGCGGCTGGACAGATTCTGTCATGCAGTTCGAGAGGTTGAGTATCGATACGCGTGCGCAGCAGGTATCCGTGGACAACAAGCCCGTGGAACTTACTGCCTACGAGTATCGTGTGCTCGTTTACCTTGCGACACAGGCAGGCAAGGTCATCAGCAAATCGACCCTGCTGGACCATTTGTATGATGAAGACACCGACAGGGACCCGAACGTCCTGGAAGTGTTCATTCGACGCCTCCGGCAAAAACTGGACGCAGACAAGACGTTACAACCCATCGAAACACTGCGGGGCCGAGGTTATCGCCTGGCGCTGCCCAGACTCTAGTGGATCGTTCTTTTAGGGCACCCTGCCCTGGCCCGGATTCTTCATGAAATCGATAACATCGCGTCTGGTGCTGGGCACCTCCGTTGTGTTGACTGTCTTTGTGATACTGGTTGCCGTCTCGGTGTCCTACTCAGTCCATCAGCGTGCAGAAACCGCTCGATTCGACAGACTGCAAGGGCTGATTTACGGCATTCTCGGCGCAACGGACATCAACGATCAGGCAGAACTGTCAGTCAACGCGCTGGCGTTACCCGACCCTCGGTTGAATCAGAACACAACAGGGCTATATGCAGAACTTGTTGGTAGCGACGGTAAGCGACTGTGGAGAAGCCAGTCCACGGCCAGCTGGCTGCCGGCTGCCACGGTCAGACCCATCGGTGACTGGCTGTTTGAAACACTGGGCCAGGACCGACAGGAACCGATACATCGACTGCAGCTGGCGACTGCCTGGGAGTTCGACAACGGCGAAGAGTTTCCGTTTATCGTGCATGTTGTTGATGAGGGAGACAACCTGGCCTCTCAGCTGAAACGGTTCGATCAAACTCTCTGGGCAACGTTGTTGCTTAGTGCCATCTGTCTGTTGATTGTTCAGTTGCTGGTACTGCGCTACTCGTTGAAGCCACTGCACGACATCGCCGAAGAAGTAGCTGATATCGAACAGGGCAAACGCGACGCTCTCGAAGAAGATGTGCCTCGGGAGCTGCAATCGATGACGCTGGGACTGAATGCACTGCTCAGTGCTGAGCGAGAAAGACACGCACAGTACCGGCACTTGCTTGACGATCTTGCGCACAGTCTGAAAACACCGTTGTCAGTGTTGCAGAATCTGGACAAACCCGGCCAACCTGAACGCACCACTATCGTGGAGCAAACCTCATTGATGCGCCGATCCATAGAGCGGCATACGCAACGTGCAACGATACGCAGCCCTCGGTATCTTGCCCCTCAGCTGCCCGTGAAATCAACGATTGACCGTATCTGCCACTCTCTGGTGAAACTGTACGAACACGAGACTGTCACCTTCTCGAACACGGTTGACGCAGACTTCAAGGTTCGAATGGATGAAGCCGATCTGTTCGAAGTACTTGGCAATGTGCTGGAAAACGCCTGCAAGTACGGTGGTCGTGACATCATCATATCAAGCGATACAGAAGCTCAACAGTTGACAGTTGAAGACGACGGCCCGGGTTTCCCGGATATGGACTTGCAACAACTGGTACAACGTGGCATGCGTGCCGACACACGCACCAGTGGCACAGGCATGGGATTGGCCGCCGCACACCAGCTGATGGCCACTTACGGAGGGCGGCTGGAGTTACAACATGGCGATCGCGGTGCGCGGGTTGTACTCTACTTCAACCAGTAGCCCACATGGCTGGATCGCGGCTTTTTCCGTTCAGGGTTTTGCCACGATATAACCTAGCCAGCAGGCGTAATCCTCAGCATCATCTGTAGCGATGTAGTCGTCCAGCGCCTCATCGGTTTTGGGATCAAACTTCTGCCGGTACACGATGGTCTCGCTATAGCCTGCTTCCATGAGTATTTCACGCAGTTCGCGGGCCCCCCAAACACGCCACGTATAGCTGAAGGCTTTCTTGATTTTCGATTTATCCGGAAAGTGAAAATGGATATGGCACTTGAGTTCGTTGGTAATGGCATTGAACTCTGCCTGCTCCCAGATGTACTTGAAACCGTCAACCTTTCGCTTCTCTTTTTGCGTCTGGTAGCACTCGGATCCACCAAAGACGTCCAGAAACAGTAAACCGTCATCAACCAGGGCCTCACGCGTACGCTTGAAATACGCAAGCATCGTGGCGCGCTCCTGGAAAAACCAGTAGCTGAAATTGTAGGCCTGCAGAACCTCTACCTTGTCTGTAGTGACATTCAGGACATCGTCTTCAATGAGTTCGATACGTTGCTTCTGTTCAGCCGTGAGCTTGGGGATATTGTGCTGTTTACTCCAGGCCAGTACCTCAGGATCGAAATCGACGGCTATGGCTGTATTGCTGCGCCGGCGTTTGACCCAGCGGCACGAGGAAATAGCCGTACCGGCAAAATCCTCTCGCATGCTCTTGGGCTTGCGACCACGAATATCCTTGAATGTATCGTCAATGAAATCCAGTTCAAAATCGGGATTCTGCACCGAGGCCTGATACAGAAGATGCCGATCGGCCTGATCTGCCATCGTCAGGTAGGGAGTTTTATTTTCTGCCGTTGCCATGCTCTATGCCCATGAATAACGAAATGGCTCGCTGTTGAGCCTGTAAACCAGACAGGAAAACACCTGCCGAACGAAATGCACAACGCTACTGCCCCTGCCCTTGCACCAACCACAGTGACAAGAGCGCCGGGCGGCAGCTTATCAGTGTTTGATACCGGTACCACGATTGAGCAGCATCATGGCGATGGTGCCCAGGCTTGCGATAAATATCACGATAACGAGAAAGCTTGTCCAGATGGGTATATCGCTGGTACCCAGTATGCCGTATCGGAAGCCGTTGATCATATAGAGCATCGGATTGAACAGTGAAACAGTTTGCCAGAATGGTGGCAGCATACTGATGGAGTAGAACACACCGCCCAGGTAGGTCAGCGGTGTCAGAATGAAGTTGGGTACGATGGATATATCGTCAAACGATTTCGCAAAGACTGCATTGATCAGGCCACCGAGTGAAAACATCATCGAGGTGAGTACAGCCACCGTCAGCGTAATGAAGGGGTGAACCGGCCGAATGTCGGAGAAAAACAATGAGACGACAGCAACCAGCGAACCCACTAACAGACCACGCGCCATACCACCCGCCAGATATCCGAACACAATAGTGATATTGCTGACCGGGGACACCAGCAACTCTTCTATGTAGTTTTGCATCTTGGAGGCGAAGAATGAACTCACCACATTCGAATAGGAATTGATGATGACCGCCATCATGATGATACCCGGCACGATGAAATCGATGTAGCGAAAACCACCCATATCGCTGATACGCGACCCGATCAGGCTGCCAAAAATCAACATGTAAAGAATCGCGTTGATCGATGGCGGCACGATGGTCTGCACCCAGATACGCGCAAATCGCCTGATTTCCTTGCGTACGATGGTTTGAAACGCAATCCGATTGATGGCAACCAGATCCAGCGCAGCTCGAGGAGAAGAGGGCAAATCTGCACTCTGCGTTGAAGGAGTGTTCAGCTCACCAGAGTCGATCGGCTTCACGACCGGCCGGGATTCATCCGATGCGTTCATGCTGCACCTGTCGTTGGTCGCTTGACCAGCCGCATGAAAAACTCTTCCAGACGGTTGGTCTTGTTGCGCAAGCTGGTGATCTCGACACCCGCCTCGGATAACAATTGAAACAGCTCGTTGAGCGTATGCCCCTGCGGCACATCCACCTCCAGTCTGTTCTCATCTCTGACCCGAACCGTGAAGGGCCCTAACGTCACTGGAATGTCCGAATACGTTCGCGCATCCAGCACGAAGGTTTCCATCATGGAACGGCTCAATAGCTGAGCCACTTCGCCATGCTCCACAATTTTACCCCCGTCGATAATGGCCACGTTACGGCACAACGCCTCGGCTTCCTCAAGATAGTGCGTTGTTAAAATGATGGTCGTGCCGTGTTGCTCGTTCAGTTCCGACAGGAATGACCACATGGATCGACGAATCTCGAGATCCACCCCTGCCGTGGGTTCGTCGAGAATCAGCAAGCGAGGTTCATGAACCAGCGCACGAGCAATCATCAGTCGTCGCTTCATGCCGCCTGAGAGTTGTCGCGCCGGTGTTTTTCGCTTGTCCCACAAATCCAGCTTTTTCAAATAGTACTCAGCCCGGGTCAAGGCATCGCGTCGGCTCAACCCGTTGTATCCGGCAACATTCAACACGACAGGAAGAACCTGTTCAAACACGTTGAAATTGAATTCCTGGGGCACCAGCCCAATACTGGCTTTGGCAGCTTCCGGATGCTTGTCGATGTCGAAGCCGAAGACTTCCACGGACCCGGAGGTTTTGTTGACCAGCGAAGTAATAACGCCTATCGCGGTGGATTTTCCAGCACCGTTGGGGCCCAGTAATGCGAAAAAATCACCTTCCGGTACCGTAAGGTCAATACCTTTCAAGGCTTGCACGTCCCCACTGTAGGTCTTGTGCAAACCGGCGATAGACAAAGCATTCATGAAGGAAAATCGAGCAACCTGGGCGGTGGCCAGTTTAGCAGCTAAGCCGCACCACCAGTGTTTACAAACAGCACGCCCAGCGGTCACTCAAGACCCTGCCATGCAGCCTGTCGCACATAGCGACTACCCGCGTTATCGGGAAGCCAATCTCGTGGCAGCCGCGTAACGTCGATAGCTTGCCTGAACCTTTTGCACGTAGGCCTCAGTTTCAGCGAAAGGCGGAACACCCCCGTATCGCCGCACATTCCCAGGCCCTGCGTTGTAGGCAGCGAGCACCAGTTCCGTGGAATCAAATTTGTCCTGTAGGTAAGCCAGGTAACGTACGCCTGCACGCAGATTATCTTCTGGATCGTTGGGATCACTCACCTTCAGCCAATTCGCGGTATCTGGCATCAATTGCATGAGTCCCTGGGCCCCCACCGGCGACAGGGCATCGGTATTAAAACAGGACTCTTCGGTGACCACAGCCTTGATCAGGCTGGCACTCACTTCGTGTTTGATGGCCAGTCCCAAGATCAGCGTTTCGAACCTGTCTGCCCGGCGTGCCACCGCTTGAGGTGACAGCCCCATGCATCTAACGTGCGCTATCGGCTCTGCTGACTGCTGTTCGCCCGTACGTGCGCGCCACGAGATCATCTGATTCCATTGGTAGGGCTCTACCGTCGTGGGGTCAAAATACGGTTGCTGTTTGCGGTGCGTCTGGATATCAGGAAACCCCACGCCGTGAAACTGCACAAGCCGTTCGCGTTGCAATTCATCCCGGGCCCGATCAGGCGAATACAGGGACGGTTGAGACCAGTGACGACTACTGACAGCCCCAAGCACCGAGTCGAGCGATGAGCTCTTGGCGTAGCTGTTCGGTCTGGAAGGCGGTACCGTCAGGGTGTCCAGCACCGGCAACGGTTCAGGCGATGCCGCAACCAGTTCGTGGGGATCCGTGCGCTCTATTTCCGGAAGGCTGGCCAACGGTGCTTTAGAGCGTTCCGGGTTTGAGAAACCGACAATCAACGAAGCCGTGACACTCAGCAAGGCCACCCTCGCAACGTTCAGGCGTCCTGATCTTTGTCTGTTATTCAATACTATCGTCATGGATTACAGCTGCATGAGATGGGTACAGGCAACAGGCTGGGCCCACGGGCATGGCTGGACGCAGCTCTGTCTCACACCACAGTATCGGCAGAAACGGTGTGACATTTGATGAACAAGGCAGGTAAACACGATTGCATCACAGCCACCAAACACCGGCGCTTGCCTACCTGCCACGGGTTGCGCGGACATCATTACAGTTCTATCGGCGCGCGATCTTTCTGCCAGAGCACTTCCTGACCGCCTTGGTGACGCGCCAGAACACGCGCCAGAACAAATAGCAGATCGGACAGTCGATTGAGATACTTCATGCTGAAAGGCGGCACGGATTCCACCCGCTGCAGGCTGACCACCAGCCGTTCAGCGCGCCTGCAAACGGTTCGAGCGACGTGGCACTGAGCCGCAGCTACGCTGCCACCTGGCAGGATGAAGTCCTTCAAGGCCGGCAGGTCCTCGTTGAAGTGATCCAGGGTTGCCTCTAACCAGTCGATGTGCGTTTGCTGAATAGCCTGATGACCCGGGATACACAGTTCCCCCCCGAGATCGAACAAATGGTGCTGAACCTCATGCAGCACTTGCCGGGTGGAATCCGGAACCTGGCCCGCCAGCAACAAACCGATGATCGAATTCAATTCATCCGTAGTGCCATAGGCTGCGACGCGCAAACCGTCTTTGTCGGTACGACTACCGTCACCCAGCCCCGTGGTGCCATCGTCGCCAGTACGTGTGTAGATTTTGGACAGTCTGTTACCCATAGATTTTTTCGCTGGTAGCACAAGTGTTGCCGAGGGCCGCGCAGGCTTCTGGACCGCGGCAAGCAAGCGCACAGTATAATCGGTTAACCGCCTTGTCCTGAGACTATCCGTGTGATTGAAGAAACTATTTTCAGTAAAATAATCCGCAAGGAGTTGCCCTCCGACATGCTCTACCAGGATGATCTGGTTACAGCGTTTCGCGATATCAGCCCACGACTGCCCACCCATGTCCTGATTGTGCCTAATCGGCATATTCCCACCGTCGACGATTTGACCGCAGAGGATGAAGCAGCCATGGGACGCATGCTGAGTGTGGCTCGCCGGATTGCCCGCGAGGAAGGCATTCATGAGTCTGGTTACCGTCTCATCATCAACTGCGGCGGCGATGGCAGGCAGGAAGTTCCGCACATCCATATGCACCTGCTTGGCGGAGATGACACCGGGCCCATGATCAGCCGGAAGGAATAAGAGTTGTGACTGTCTACTCAAGCGACTCAACGGCATCCAGTGCCTACATCACCACCGATGACCTGCAGCAAGCGGTCAACGCCGCGCAAACCCTGGAACGTCCGCTGCTCGTCAAGGGAGAACCCGGCACCGGTAAAACCGAACTGGCTATCGATATCGCTCGTCGCCTTGGTGCCCCCCTGCATGCCTGGCATATCAAATCGACCACGCGCGCACAGCAAGGCCTGTACGAGTACGATGCGGTATCCCGCCTGCGTGACTCGCAGCTGGGAGATGCACGAGTAGCCGATATCAGCAATTACATTGTGCGTGGCGTGTTGTGGGATGCCTTTGTCAGTGAGCAGCCGTGCGTGGTTCTGATCGATGAGATAGACAAGGCCGACATTGAGTTTCCCAATGATCTCCTGCTGGAACTGGACAGGATGTCGTTTGAAGTATACGAGACACGCGAAACAATCAAGGCAATCAGACGGCCCCTGATCATCATTACCAGCAACAACGAGAAAGAACTGCCCGATGCCTTTTTACGACGTTGCTTTTTCCACTACATCAGCTTTCCCGATCGATCCACCATGCAACAGATTGTTGAATCGCACTTCCCGGACATCAAAAAGGATCTGCTGAGCGCAGCGCTGGAAGTCTTCTTTGATTTGCGCGAGGTACCCGGCCTGAAGAAGAAACCCTCAACGTCGGAGTTACTGGACTGGCTCAAGTTACTGATCGCGGATGAACTGCCTGCCGACGCGCTGGGCGCTGATGATGTACGCACAGTGCTGCCGCGCATGCACGGTGCGCTGCTGAAGAACGAGCAGGATATTCATTTGTTTGAACGGCTGATTTTTTTGCACAAGCAGCAAAACAAGAAACGTTGATCATGGCCATACCACGAGTGCCTGACAATGAACAACGCCAGATGTCCACACCTTTCAGCGCCCGATACTGATCATGTTGCTGGACTTCTTCGAGCGGCTGAAACAAGCGGGATTACCGGTTTCAATCGGCGAATGGCTAACCCTGATGCGTGGCATGAAGTCGGGCATTGGCACCCTGGATTTGAATCGTTTCTATGCCTTTGCCAGGCTGTGCCTGATCAAGGATGAAGCTCACTACGACCGTTTTGATCAGGTCTTCAGCGACTACTGGGCAGGCCGTGAACAAAGCTTTGAACAATTCATGGACAGCTTCAGCCGTTCAATACCTGACGACTGGCTGACAAGGCAGGCTCAAGACACACTCACCGAAGAACAACGCCAACAGATCGAGTCGCTCGGCGGCTGGGACAAACTGATGGAGACGTTGGCTGAGCGTCTGGAAGAGCAAAAAGAGGCCCATCATGGTGGGAATCGGTGGATAGGCACCGGGGGTACCTCGCCTTTCGGTCAGGGTGGCTACAATCCAGCCGGTATCCGCATCGGCGAGGGTGCCAAGCGACAGGGACGTGGCGTCAAGGTATGGGAGCAGCGACGTTACAAAGACCTGGACGGTGATCGCGAAATCGGAACCCGAAACTTCAAGATGGCGCTACGCAAGCTGCGTCGTCTGGCACGCGATGGGCGCGCCGAAACGCTGGATCTTCCCACCACCATCCGCAAAACCGCAGACAATGCAGGGCTGCTGGATATACACCTGCGCGCCGAACGACAGAACGCTGTGAAAATTCTGCTGCTGATCGATATCGGCGGCTCGATGGATTACCACGCAGCGCTTTCAGAAACGCTTTTTTCCGCGGCCCGCAGTGAATTCAAACGGCTCGACACCTACTGGTTTCACAACTTTATCTACGAACGAGTCTGGCAGGACAATGCTCGACGCCACCATGTTCAAACACCCACACTCGAACTCATTCGTTCCTACGGTAAAGACCATCGGCTGATCATTGTCGGCGACGCTACCATGAGTCCGTATGAAATCGCAGTACCGGGTGGCAGTGTAGAGCACTGGAACGAAGAACCGGGTGCCGTCTGGCTGAGACGGCTTCAGCAAGCGTTCCCTCACTGCGTCTGGCTTAACCCCGAATCTCCCGACTGGTGGCACACCACGCCGTCGGTGCGGCTCACACGCGAGCTAATGGCCGACCGCATGTATCCCATGACCATGGATGGCCTGCAGTCAGCCATCACCGCCTTGAAAAGCCCCATAGCCCACAACCCCGGAGATGCTGAGCGGCTATAACGGGATCGATTCTTGCTGCTCACCAGCACGCGAACGGTGTTGATAACACTTCGGACAACACACTACGACGGCTCAAACCGAATACTTGTCTAAAGCCGGAGGCCATCGGCATCGTTCGCGCTTTTTCATCTTCCGAGCGCCAGCCGTGTTTTGGTTCACTCCTTCCCGAATTAGCGCCTTGGCGCCAAGCCCGACGAACCAAACTCGGCAGAGACTGCTGGCCTGCTCGCTGCTGCTGACGTTAACAGCCTGTGATGGTCAAGCCCCGTCGAAGGTGCAAGCGCCTGACAGCGCTCTGACAACGAACGATGCGTTGCTGGAAACGGATGCGCCATCGACACCACTTTTCGCACAGCTCAGCGGCGATGCACTGGTTGCCCCACCCCAACCCGATTTGCGCATCAGCGCCAGTCCAGGCAAGCTCACCCTCCAGTGGGACACCATTGCCGATCAGGAAATCAGCCGGGTATACCGGTTCGATTCTCAAACCCGGCAAGAAACGCTGGTCAATCAGTTCAGCGGTACAGAGACTCAAGCGCTTGAGCTTGAGAGTCAAAGCCACACCCGAGCCTGGCATCGCGAGTTTTTTCGCGTTGAGCTTTGTACTGCAATCAATTGCATCAGTTCTCAACGTACCGGCATTACGGGTTTGTTACAGCCTACCCTGCAAACGCTCACACCTGCCGTGTTCGTTGAAAACGAACGCTTTGCTGATGATGCCGTGATGAACCACGATGCCTCGCTGCTGATAGTGACCCTGCCAGTGGAAGGTGCACTACAACTCTACCTGAGGCCGGAGGCACATTGGGTAACCGCACAGTCTGTGCAACTGCAGGCTCTCGTATCATCGGCGACCCGCAACATCGACCTTGCGTTGTCAGCCAACGGTGACACACTCGCTGCTGCCATTACCGATAACGCGCAAGACAACAAGGCCGACATTCGCATGCTCGAACGGTTGGGCGAATCCTGGGTAGAAACAACACGCACCACGATAGACTCGTCGTTGCTTGCATCACAACCGGATTATCCTGCGACTCTGGAGCCGTCGGTACTGGATCGTTCATTGCTCTTGTCAGATGATGGCGATCGCCTGGTGGCTGTCGTGGCAGGTCATGTTTTCGTGTCGCAACGTACGATTCAGGGCTGGACTGAACCCACCCCACTGAGTAACGATGATCATTCCAACGCATCCACACCCTTTACTGAGCGATTCAGCCAGAGCGCAAGCCTTCGTGCGTTAGCTGCCAGTGGCAGCCTGGATACGGTGTTTACTCTCAATGAACTTGATGAACAGGTGTGGGTTAGCGTCTGGCAACAGACACCCGTCACAGGCTCGAATGTCGGCTGGCAGAAGACAGCCGCCTACCGTATTGATGATCTTGATTCCAACCGTGATCTGCGAATTCAGAGCCATGCCAACGGCACTCAGATCGCCATAGCCGGCTGGGAGAACAACGCAACCCTTGCCCCGACACCTGTGATGTGGCGATATGACATTTCGGGTGCAAACAACCCACCCACCGATGAGGGGGCGTTGTCCGACGCGTATCTAATAGCCACCGACTCGCTAAGGCTCGCGCCCGTTCAAACATCCGTCAGCCGTATACGCTTTGATGCGGACAGCAGCTTGACTCAAATAGTGCTGGGCTGGCAAGGACCGGTTGATTCAACCATGGCCAGTGATGCTGCGCTTTACACCTATCGCTTCGACTCAACGGAACGGCGCTGGATTTCTAAACTGGAACTACCCGACGCTCTTCCAACACTGGCAAAACAATCATTTGCAAGCCTGGTCAGACTCTCCAGTGACGGATCAACCTTGTTGTATGTCTCTGCAGCCGGCCAATCATTGTTACCGGGCAACCGCGTTGGCGAGATAAACATACTGCGCTGATGGAACATCGTGCATGCCGGCACGACACTGGTGTACTGTTAGTTGTCGGGCTTCTTCGGCTCTGTTAAAGGATACGCCGTGAGCATGCGTCGAAGATCCAGCAGCAACGTTTGATTGGGCGATCGTGAATTGACCAGATCAACCCCTTTGAAGGCATGTTGAACTAACGCTCCGGACGATTGGCCCGGGTTCTCATTAACACTCAACAGACTGCCCGTGCAGGCGACCTTCGCATCACCGTGTTTCACCTCTATACACATCTGCATGATCTTGCGCACTAGCAGGTACGCTTGTGTGTCTTCACGATGACGCAGCAAAATGGCGTAACGGTGCCCGGTCATGGTGGCGACGTGCCCGGGACGTTTATAGATACCGTGCAAAGTGGCGCTGACTTTAGCTTCCAAAGCCTCATTCGCGGTTATAGGCGTTAGCTCCCCGTGTTCGTCCTGCTCGAACACATCCAGTACAAACAGGCTTAAGCGCTCTGTTAACGTATCCATACGCGATAAGTACTTGTTCAATTGCTCAAGCAGTTGTTCACTGGATGCTGCCAGGTTCAGCTTCTCTCTGAGGTCGGATGTCATGACGGTCGGAACAGGAGCATGGGTATCACCAGGCTCAGCCGTTACCTTCATGGGAATCTGCTTGCGGGCAAATCTCACCAGACTACGGCCAGATGGCTCAATCAACACATGCTCGTAATCAACCTCTATTGAACCGCCATCGGGTAATCGCCAAACCGCAGAATGCAGACCCGAGCCTACCGGTTTGGGTCCGTCGACTTCCAGTAGCGTCTCACTCAACTGGCCAACAATAGATACGGCTGAATCGAGTTCCAGCTCTGCAACTGCCGCCGGGCTGACATAGACAATGCGGTGATCCGGATTGATGATAACCAGCGCGCCGGCCACTGAATCAATGACTTCCTCTAACAACACGCGTTCACTTTGAATGTCTCGTCGCTGCCGCACAAACCGGCTGATCGCATCAATACGGCTGAGCAATAACTCGCTGGATTCATTCTTGAACATGCATTCAACGGCACCTGCTCGAAGGCTGCGCTTGATAATGTGATCGCTATAGGTGCCAGTCAGTACCGTACAGACAATATCGCCGGTTCGCTCACTGCTCATGAGCTCACGGCACAGCACATCGCCGGTGGTCTCCGTCAAGTAAAAATCCAGCACAGCGATATCAAAGACCTGATTGCTGGCCAACTGCATGGCCTCGTCCTGTGTAGATGCCAGACTCACCTGATAGCCCTGCATCTGAAACAAATCCCGCAGTGAGTAACGGATGGTGGCCGAATCATCCACAACCAGTAAATGAATGTCTGTGTTATCGAACTTGGCAGGGAACGTCGTGGGGTCGTTGGGTGCGACATCAATCAAGCGCTGCAGCAGCGCTTCCAGCCCTTGATATTCTTTCCAGCTCAAAACGGCGGTATTGTCCCGGCCAGCCACCCATGCGCGCGTCTCGGCCCGCATGTCGGTGGACAATACAACCACCGGCAAATCCTTGAATTCGGACTGCTCCAACTGCCCAGTCAGCGAGGCGGCATCATCGTCGGGTGTTGAGGGCCAGCCCAACAACATGCCACTGTATTCCGAACCGAACTGTTGATACTGCTCGTTCAGTGATTCCCCGGCTGATTGGTAGCTCTCGGTGGAATCCACGGTAAAGCCCAGCGACTGTGCGTGCTTTTCCAGCACGTAGCGCATCGTGGCAGAAGGTTCCACCAGCAATAGTCTGTTAGTCATGTTCGATGACGCTCACTACAGCAGCACGAACGGTTATACAGGGCCAAAGACTCACGTTCTCGGTTAGGCTTACGTCTTGCAGGTTGCAAGATACGCACTAGGTTACCGATGTTCGGCAACCGATAATGAAAAGTCGCTGTGATTGAAATCACAGTTTAGCCCTATCATGTGCCATGAACATTCCGCCAACGACAAAAAAAAAGCTCCACCAGAACCCGCGGGATGTGGATTTTGTGCAGAACCCGTACTCACTGTATCGCCAACTGCATAACACGGGCGAACCCGTATTCTGGGAGGACTACGGATTCTGGTGCCTCTCTTCCTTTGATCACGTCAATGGCGTGCTGCGAGACAAACGTTTTGCACGGCTCCCACCCGCAGGGCATGACCGTCCGGCAATGGCACCTCATTTGACCGATTTTGCCGCCGCAGAAAAACACTCCCTGTTGTGCCTGGAACCGCCGGATCACACTCGGTTGCGCAAGGCGGTGAACCGCGCCTTTGTCGGGCGTCAGGTGAATCGTATGGCGCCGGCCATTCGCGCGCTGGCTAACCAGCATATTG
>CALLPU010000298.1 GCA_938016235.1 uncultured Granulosicoccus sp.
GCTGGTAAGCCACAGTGCGCTTGCCGAAGAGCTGAAGCTGACCGCGCTCAGGGGTTACGCCTTGGATAATGAAGAGTACATAGAGGGTATGGTAGCGATGGCGGTACCCATTCGGGATCGTCAGGGAAGGCTGTACGCGACTTTGTCGTTTCATGCCCCTTGCATGCGTCTACCGTTTTCAGCAGTATCTGACTTCCTGCCACACCTTCAAGCAGCCAGCGACCAGCTCAGCGAATTACTCGACGAGTAAACGGGCTCGTTGGCTGGTCTGGCGCTGCCACCCCTGATTGCTATAACTTGCCTGCATGAGTACTTTCTGGACAGACACCGTTACCCGACTCACGCCCTATGTTCCTGGTGAACAGCGTAGTGGCGAGAACATTATCAAGCTCAACACGAATGAAAATCCGTATCCTCCCACGCCTGCCGTGATGCAGGCCGTGAGTGCGCTCAGTGGTGATCAGCTGCGGCGCTATCCGGACCCGGAGAGTGTTGAACTTCGCAAGGCCTTGGCGGCATACCATGGTCTGGATGTGAATCAGGTGTTTGTTGGCAATGGTTCTGACGAGATTCTGGCCCTGGCCTTTCTGGCCTATTTCACCAACAACAAGGCGCTGCAGTTTCCGGATATCAGTTATAGTTTTTATCCGGTTTACTGCGACCTTTACGGTATCGAGGCCCGCACTATCGCACTGGAAGCCGACTACACCCTGGAGCTTGACCGCTTCGAGGCTAACGCCGGGGGTATCGTGTTTCCAAATCCCAACGCACCCACGGCAATAGACGTGACGCTTAGCGCCATCCGCGCATTGCTGGAGCGGCATACGCAGCAGGTCATGCTGGTTGACGAGGCTTATGCTGATTTTGGCGCACACAGTGCGATTGAGCTGATTGGTGAATTCCCCAATCTGCTGGTGAGCCACACGTTTTCAAAAGGCCGCTCGCTGGCGGGTTTGCGGCTTGGTGTAGCGTTTGGTCACCCGCAGTTGATTGAAGGTTTGCAGAGAGTCAAGAACTCGTTCAATTCCTATCCGGTTGACGCATTTGCCCAGGTTGCAGGCATCGCATCCGTTCAGGATGAGGCCTATTACAGAAGCACGGTGGATACCATAATACAAACCCGGAACCAGACCGTCACCGAACTACAACAGCGTGGATTTGAGGTGTTGCCCTCTACTGCCAATTTTGTTTTTGCCAGGGTGCCACAAACCGCTGGCGCTCAAAGCGCAACAGCACTGTTCAACACGCTCAGCGATGCAGGTGTACTGGTGCGTCACTGGCAGAAACCACGACTGGATCAGTGGTTGCGCATCTCCATCGGTACACCGGATGACATGCGTTCGCTGATGCATTGTCTGGATGCTTGATGTGCGATACATCGTACTGACAGTAACCTTGCTGGCGTTATCGTGCGGTGCCAGTATTGCAGAAGAGTCAGGGCCTGCAGGGTCATTGACTCTAGCCCAGGCTGCTACTGATGAGGCAACAGAGCAAGAGGAGGGGTCACTGGGTATCGTGGGCAAGGCGACGGTGTATGTAGATGATGCACAGCGCAACGCTTCCGAGCGCTTTGGTAATTTCATGGCGCAGGTGGACGGTTTTTTCAGCAATGCAGGAACCAATGAAGATGCTGTCAGCAATCAGAGCTGGGCGCGTATCCGTCTGGATGCCATCCGCCCGGGTGGTGAGTCGGCCGAAGTCAAGCCATCGTTGAAACTTCGAGTGGTGCTGCCGCAAACCGAGCGCAAGTTCAAGCTGTTGCTCAGTACAGAAGACGATGACACGGAGCAGGTAGGTGAGAATGTGGGGCGAAGTTCGAGCGCTAGCCGAGGCGACGATCAGAATGCGTCCATTGCCATTCGATTTATCCGAACGGCACGTACCAATGGGCGAGTTGATATAGATCTGGGGATTCGACAGCGTGAAAGTGAGGTGCAGTACTTTTCGCGTTTGAACCTTGGGTACCGGGGTGAACTTGCACGTCACTGGACGGCCAGCGTCAACAACAGCTATTACTATTACAACAAGTCGGGCTTTGAAGATAAGTTGTCATTCGATTTTCGTCGTGTGCTGTTCTTTAACGATGATCTTTTCTTCAGATCGTTTACTGAATTCAACTGGAGGAAGGGGCGCAAGGGGGCAATCATCGGTCAAACGGTGGGCCTCTACACGCAGATTGACGAATCGCGGTCACTAGCGCTGGAAATGCTGGCCGGGTACCACACAGCACTCAACGCCGGTGTGGACGATCGTTTTCGGGGCCACGAAATTCGCGTGCGCTGGCGGCATAACGTGTGGCGCCCCTGGTTCTTCTATGAATTCTGGCCTTCTGTGTCCTGGCCATCCACTAACGACTATGAAAGGTCTTACGGTGTGTTGCTGAGAATGGAAGTGGTGGTTGGTCAACGTTGAATGTGGCGGCTGTCACTCCACCCACCTGCGCGCCTGTGCGGCTTTGGCGGGATAGGTGTACGACGCTCAGCCGGGCTGATCTGCCGGTTTCGGGTTGGCCGATCTGGTTGTTGTACCAAGGCCATTACTCGCTTTCGGAGGCATGAGATTGAGGCTTGTTTGCATCAGTGATACACACGGTGATCACGAGAAACTGACGTTGCCTGCGGGTGACATGATTATTCATGCCGGGGATCTGACCGCTCATGGCACACGCGATGAAACGCAGGCGTTCATGCAATGGTTCGGCAGCCTGCCATTCGGGCGCAAGGTGTGTATTGCTGGCAATCACGATACGTTCATGGAGTCCGATTCTGCGCAAGCGCAGCAGTTTGCCCGTGAATCTGGCGTGCAGTTGCTTAACGATTCTGGCTGCGAATTAGACGGAGTACGATTTTGGGGATCGCCAATAACACCGCGTTTTTTCGACTGGTCTTTCATGCGAGACCCGGGAGCGCCGATAGAGGCACACTGGAATCTGATACCAAAGGCTACTGATGTATTGATCACTCATGGGCCACCACACGGTATCCTCGATCAGGTTCACCGTGGCGATGGTGTGATGGAGCACACAGGTTGCCCGTCGCTACTTGCCCGAATACGCAGCATCATGCCATCGTTGCACGTATTTGGTCACATACATGAAGGCTACGGAGTAGTGCATAGACACGGCGTGTCTTTTCACAACGTGAGTAGCATGAATGAGCACTATCGCATCAGCAATCCGGTCAGTGTGATTGAGGTGCCGGAAAACACAACAGGAGTTGTCCCATGAAGAGAGTTGCCTCAGGTATTGCCATAGCATGCTTGCTTGCCGGTAGTACGCCAGTAGTTGCCCAGACCGCAGAAGACGCATCCGCTGCGTGTACGGAAGCAGCAAGACTCATTGGTGAGGAGGATTTTGTCGGTGCGTTGGACGAAGCCAAATGGTGTGTGGAGAGCCTGCAGCAAATCAAGCAACAAGCCATGTTGACCGTTTTCCCCGATACGGTAGAGAGCTTTTCAGGCGGCGAACTGGATAACCAGAGTGCAATGGGTATGACCATACTTGAGCGCACCTACAGCAGCAGCGAGGGCGATGTGAATGTGTCGCTGACCACTGGCGTCGCTGGCGGCGGATTGGCTGCGCTGGCTCAGCTGGGTATGGGCATGGGTGCCGGATCTGGCAAGAAAATGAGAATCCAGAAGCGAACGGTGCTGGACATGAGTGACGGAGGTGAAACTCAATATATGGTTCAGCTGAAAAGTGGCGGCATGCTGAACATCACGTCAAACGACTTGAATCCGGAAGCCTTGTTGCCTTTTGTCAAGGCGTTTCCTATCGCAGAGCTGGATGACGCACTGGCGCCATAACCGCTGGAAAGTTTAGAGATAGTATTGCGCGCATAAAAAAAGCCGCACCCTAAGTGCGGCTTTTCCAATTCAGGTGCGCCGTTGTGCAGCAGCAGGCAATCAGTTGATGCCCATCGCCTGCTTTTCCATGGCAATCGTTTCATTGATGACGTCGATCATGCCGGCGTTGCCGCCGGCCAGACTGGCACTGGTTCGGTATTTGCCGTTGATCATAATGGCCGGTACACCGGTTATGCCCGCGCCCTGGGCCAGTTGAATCGAGCGATTCATCTTGGTTTGTACCGCGAAGGATTTCATCGTCTTGATGAACTTGTCCTTGTCCATTCCCAGAGTTGCTGCAAGCTCGGCAATGTCAGACGGCTTGCGCATGCGTTTCTTCTCTTCATGAATAGCCTTGAACATGGCATTCACGAAAGGGGTTTCCTGCCCCATCAGTTGAGCGGCGTAGAAGCCTCGGGAGTGCTGTTCCCAGGACGGATTGAGTGGCGGTGCCTCTCTGACAAATGTCACGTTCTCCGGCATGTTCTCTTCCCAGGCTGCAATCGTGGGCTCGAAGGAATAGCAATGTGGGCAGCCCAGCCAGAAAAATTCCAGCACTTCAACGGTGTCAGCTGACGCGGTATTTTGTGGAGGGTTGACCAACTCGTAACCGCCGGCAGCATTGGCAGTACCGGCTGCGCCGAATACCGTTCCCGCGGCAAGTGTGGCAGCCGCCACAGTACTCAGGAACTCGCGTCGTGTTTGAAGCATAGTGTGATTCCTCGCAAAGCATGTATTAAGACAAACTGTATCGACCCGGAGCATCGGTGTTTGTTCAACGCCGCTGGCTTACCGGGTACTCGTATTCAGGCGAGCGCAATTCCCGTGCCCGGTCAGGCCCTGTGCCAGCTAGCTCTATCGCCTAGTCGCCTCCTACGCAGCGCAAGTGTGCTGCGGCTCGGCATTGTGGCTCGACAGGGTGGCAGCATAACCGTCGTAGCTTACTGAAGCCTGAATGGCTGCGCGACTGCCAGAGCGGGGCCTATCAAACCCCGCAAAGACTCATCTAACGAGCGCCAGCATCAAGCCGGCTCTCAATCTAGGCAGTGAGTGCGGCTTACGGAGTTGCGTGCAAGCCAGCGATGTAGTTCGCTACGGCGTCGATTTCTTCATCCGTCATTCGTTTGGCTACGCCCCGCATCATGGCAGCGGGATCGTTTGCCCGTTCACCAGAACGGAAATACCGCAGCTGATCGGCAGTGTATTGAGCGTTCTGGCCGGAGACCACGGGCCAGACAGCGGTTGGATTACCTTCTCCCGCAGGGCCATGACAGGCAGCGCAGGCAGCCACACCGGCGGCTGTAATGCCACCGCGATAAATACTCATGCCCAGTTCCAGGTTTTCCTCTGAAGCAACGCCCTCGATCTTGGGCATGGCACCGTAGTAGGCGGCCAGATCCTGTATGTCTTCATCCGTCAGGTTGGTGGCTTGCCCGGACATCAGTGCATTGACGCGGTTGCCATCCCGATAGTCAGTCAGCTGTTTGGCGATGTATTGAGGATGCTGCCCGGCGAGATTGGGATAGGCAGGCTGTATCGCCTTGCCATCAGCACCGTGACATGCCGAGCAGACGGCGGCTTTTGCTTGACCGGCAGCGGCGTCTCCCGCAGCCAGGACAGGATTGGCAAACCAGGCACCGATTAGTGCGGCAGCTATGGCCCACTTGTTCATTGACACTCCAATAAATAACGTGAAATGGGACATCACTCGGATAAATCGTTAATAGATCGAGTGAGTCGTTAAACTGTACGCAGTCGAGACCGCATGAGATCGACAAATTTTAGCAGACTGACACAAAACATAAGGGCGCTTGGCATGAACACGGTGTATTTTTCGGCGCAATTCGACTCGAGTGCCAGTGATCCTTACCAATGTCCCGAGTCATTGGTCGAAGTTGCCTTCGCCGGACGTTCTAATGCGGGCAAGAGCAGTGCCATCAATACGTTGACGCGTAACGGCAAGCTGGCGCGAACCAGCAAGACGCCGGGCCGCACACAGCTGATCAACCATTTTTCCATTGGTAATGATCGTTTTCTGGTGGATCTGCCGGGTTACGGTTACGCGCAGGTATCAAAGACCCGCCAAAAACAGTGGCAGGAAGCCATGACCCGATACCTGATTTCCCGGGACAGCCTGCGCGGCCTGGTTCTGGTCATGGATATCCGGCATCCCCTTACCGATAGCGACTGGCAACTCATCGAACTGCAGCAACAGGGGCAAACTGACCTGCACATTCTATTGACCAAAGCTGACAAGCTATCGCGCAATCAGGTGGCCAGATCGGTAGGTCAGGTGCAGGCATCACTCGGTGAGGCGGGCATAGACGCCACCTTGCAGGATTTTTCTGCGCTGAAGAAGCAAGGAATCGACGATGTGCATGCTGTGCTGGATCACTGGCTTTTCGATAAACCATTGAGCTGAGCGCCGCCGTTGGCCTGTGGTCCATTGGCGCTGTGCTCGTGCCAGTGATGCGGTTAGCACTCTGGTGCGTTTCTGCGTCGTCGAGCAATTTCCAACCTGTTACTTTTCGTAACATCCGTGTTGCCACCGGTCTCTGATCGATGCGGTTTGACTTCGCAAAACTTGTAACACTTTGTTTTTTATCATTATTAATCAACGCAGGGCTGTGTGGATAGTTTCTCTATACTTACCGCAAGCTTTTGTGGGTCGGGCATAGCACCTGTGCTTTGCTAACACTAATTTGTGTTAGCCCAGGTTCGGAGGCCAGCACGAGCTTTATGTCGGCACACCACAGCCAAGCGCTGGCGCCCTCCGCTGTTACGTGCTTATGCGGGTTGTCAGCCATCAACAAAGTACCCCTAGGAGAGTGAATTAATGAGTAAGAAAAACACTACCGGTAACTGGTCACGTCGCGACGTGCTCAAGGCCAGTGCAGCCTCTACGGCTATTGCCGGTGCACCGATGTTCTTTTCACGCCACGCGTACGGCGCTGATTACGTTAACAACCCTGGCGACGCAGGAACCGTCACGCTAGGTTTTAACGTACCTCAGTCTGGTGCCTACGCCGACGAAGGTGCTGATGAGCTGCGCGCCTACAAACTGGCTGTCAAACACCTGAACGGCGAAGGTGACGGCGGCATGATGAATACCATGCAGCCCAGTGAACTCAAGGGCAACGGTATCCTCGGCAAGAAGGTGGAATACGTAACCGGCGACACGCAAACCAAGAGTGACGCAGCTCGAGCATCTGCCAAGCGCATGATCGAAAAGGATGGCGTTGTCATGGTCACAGGCGGATCGTCGTCTGGTGTTGCGGTTGCGGTACAAAGCCTGTGTCAGGACGCTGGCATCATCTTCATGGCCGGTTTGACTCACGCTAACGACACCACGGGCAAGGACAAGCGAGCCAATGGTTTTCGCCACTTCTTCAATGCCTACATGTCAGGTGCAGCGCTGGGGCCCGTGTTGGAAAATGCCTACGGCAACGAACGACGCGCCTATCACCTCACAGCGGATTACAACTGGGGCTGGACTCAACAGGAATCCATTCAGGCCTCTACTGAAAACATCGGCTGGAACACCGTTGAAAAAGTGCTGACGCCTGTTGGCGCCGGCGACTTCAGCCAGTACATCACACCGGTTCTGAATTCAGGTGCTGATACGCTGATCCTTAACCACTATGGCAAGGACATGATCAACTCGCTGACTCAGGCTATACAGTTCGGTCTGAAGGACAAGCTGGTTGACGGCAAAGAGTTCCAGATCGTTGTACCTCTGTACTCTCGCCTGATGGCTCAGGGTGCTGGCGAAAACGTTCAAGGCATCTTCGGTTCCACCAACTGGCACTGGTCTTTGTCTGATGCGGGCAGCCAGGCCTTCGT
>CALLPU010000299.1 GCA_938016235.1 uncultured Granulosicoccus sp.
TTAACTGGTCCCGGATCGCCATTTTTGTACTTTACGTCCAGCCAGAGAAACCGCAATACCATGGCCCAGTGTTACGTCATCGCACCCGTCGTCAGCATCCTGTCTTCACCGTCACGAGCGGCGGTGTGCATCAGCGAGGCATTATACGGCGAGGCTGTTGAAATTCTCGAACAGCACGGTGATTGGGTCAAGGTTCGGCAGTGCCATGATGGCTATTCCGGATACCTTGAATCCGCTCACCTGACGAATCCGCAGCCAGAGAAAGGCGATCTTTCCAGCGACGGTGCGCACTGGGTTTGTGCCCGCAGCACGTTGTTGTTCAAAGCCCCTGATTTCAAGAGTCCCGTCGTTCATCGACTGTCCTTTGCCAGCAAGTTGATGCTGTGTGAGCACGATGATTCCAGCTTCAGCCGAACCACTTGTGATCACTATGTCTGGACTGACCATTGCCTGCCCGTCGGCCAGGCGTATCCATCAGATCCGCTAACGCTGGCACGCACTCACTTTCTGGGCGCCCCTTATCGCTGGGGTGGCCGCTCAACGGCGGGGGTAGACTGTTCCGGGCTCATACAACAGTTGGCAGCTGCCTTTGCCATCAGCATTCCCCGAGACAGTGGCGAACAAGAGCAGCACATAAAGCAGCAGGTAAAACACGATGACTATCAACCGATGGATCTGGTGTTCTGGCCCGGGCACACGGGTATTCTGATCAGTCCCACACAGGTGCTGCACGCAACTGCCTTCACGCTGGACTGTCTCGTTGAACCGCTGGATGCCGTGATCAAGCGTGCAGGCACTGTATCTTCTGCCAGGCGCTTGTTTGATGCCAGCCTGTTGCAGGCTTCATAACCTCGGCAACACAACAGCAACGCCTGATAAGGCCGTTTGTGATGCACCGCTTCGCTCCTGACACGTTAGCGCAAATCAATAGTGTATACCGGTGGCCAAAACTGCCGCGAGCACTCTTGCGAGCCTATCCCACTTCATACAGCTCAGCGATACCGCAGCAACGTGGATACCAACGGTGGATTCTGGGTTTTCTGAATGCGCAGTATCGGTAACTCACCCTTGTCTGCCAGCAGATCATGTTTGAGCCCGAATAGATACTCATACCATTCGCGCGATAACGGCGTTTTCCAGCGCCAAAGACACTCCTCGATTGCCTCGTATGTTGCAGCGGTTGCCGATGGAATCGCAGGATACGGTTGTTCATTGAATACCGGATGAAAGAAAAACAAGGCCAGTTCCAGAAATGGATCCGGCACACCGTGCTGCTGCAGAACGCTTACCCAGCCTTGCATGATGTCTTCGTTGCGGTGCTGCGCCGTCTGACAAACAGCCATGATATCCAGCAGCAGACAATCCGTATGGACTCGCCCGGTAGGGTTGAGCAACACATCTGATGCACGCGACCTACCCTGCCATGGCCCAACATACAGACGTCGTGGGCAATAATCGTTGGCGTACAGGTTGTCCCACAGCACCAGGCGTTGACCCCCGGTTTCAACAACTTCGTGTATCTGATGCGGATCTGCCTGATGCGCTACGATATCGGATCCGCAATACAGCACGGTATGCTGCGCACAGAGTTCCGAGAAAAAGTCCGGCAGGTAATTCGGTTCTTCAATGGCCAGCTCGTTAGCATATATACGGGGCGTAACCCAGACTTCACAGCCCAGAGCATCACCCAGAATATTGGCTAGACGTGCATGTGCTAACCCTTCACTTGCCAGACCACCGCTTCGCTGCGCAAAGTCTGCATCGATATCGTCCATGAGCAGTGATATCTGATGAGCACCATCGTGAGTCAGTTGCCGACACTTTTCCAGTAGGGATTCAAGATCAGACCCGCCGTTCAGATGATTGAAATCAAAATCCAGCCCAGGTGCTACACCTGCTACCACTCGTATGCCACGCAGGTTGGCCTGCTTACAGAACTGCCCGAACGCATCTCTCCACTCAGCTGAATAAGGCACACGCCATTGCCATCGATGCAAGGCATCTTCCTTAGGCGCATAGTAGTACGTGTTTTGCCCATTGCGCTGCAGGGTATCGAGAATCTGACGTCGCTCAGCCCACGTCAGCAATCGGCCATAATAGCCCTCTGCGTACCCTTGTACCCACTCGTTCATGACAGGCTACGACCCGCTGACTTGTGAGCCTAGAGAGTAGCCGAGCTCAGCCGTAGAGGCTATAGTCAGTCAAGCCAATCAACCGGTTATTGCCAGTGAACAATACAGCTGTGGACGAGCGAGCCTCTTTGAGCGTTTATGCCGACAAGCGGATGCTGCGTATCCTGCTTCTCGGCGCCATGAGCGGCTTTCCGTGGGTGCTCATTGGCAGCGCGTTATCATTGTGGCTCAAGGAGGAGGGGCTGAGCCGGAGCACCATCGGCTTTGCCTCTCTGATTTTTGGTGTCTACAGCATCAACTTTTTCTGGGCACCATTGATAGACCGTATCCGCATTCCCTGGTTAACAGAGCGAGTCGGCCAGCGCAAGGCCTGGATCCTGTCACTGCAGTGCATCATTCTGATTGCGTTGCTATTGTGGAGCGGTCTTAATCCCGTGGATAACCTGGCTCTCGTCATCGCGGTGGGTCTGGCGATAGCCATAAGCTCTGCTTCACAAGACATCACGATCGACGCTTTGCGCATCGAACAGATCGGCCGTTCTGAAACCGGCGCGATGGCCGCCGGAGCGGCTATTGCCGTCGTCGGTTGGTGGACCGGATACAAGTTGGGCGGCTTCATCGCTTTAATGATCGCCGACGCATTGCAGGTACGCGGTTACGAAAACTACTGGCCTATCACCTTTCAGATTCTGGCCGTGCTGATCGTACTGATGAA
>CALLPU010000300.1 GCA_938016235.1 uncultured Granulosicoccus sp.
TGGCGGTGTGTCAGTCACTATCTGATAGCTTCCCGTTCAGAGTGCACACGGTAAGTGCCACTGAACCCGGGATCTCGGCAGCTCGCAATGCGGCCACCAGTGCAGCGTTACAACTACACCCTGAATTCATCGCGTTCCTGGATGACGATGAGTGGCCTGAATCGCAATGGCTGGCCGAACTCTTGCGCGTTCAACAAGAACACAGTGCGGATGTGGTCGGCGGACCGACGCGCCCCGTGTTTCCCCACGGTACCGCAGATGAACTCAAAGACAACCCGTACTACGGCGCTGACATGGGGCTACCCGATGCCAGTGCATGCGTGTTGCAGGCGGGCGGGAATTTCCTGATCAGGGCCGAGGTGATAGAGCCGTTGGCACCGGATTTTTTTCACCCAGCTTTCGCACATTCAGGCGGTGAAGACCTGGCGTTCTTCATGCAACTGCATCAACGTGGACACACCATGTACTGGGCAGCGAACGCCATCGTTCATGAACCGGTACCCACGTCGCGCTTGCAGGACGGCTGGATGCGAAGCCGTATCATCAACATTCACAATGCGCGTGTCCGGGTCATGCAGCTATTGCAACCCGGCCTGGTACCCAGTGTTATACGTGGGCTTAAAACCGTTGCTTTAGGCACGGTTGCCGCAGGTTTGAGCGTCATGGCCTGGATATCCCCGGCAATGAGTGAACAGGCGCGGCAGTTGAGATGGAAGTTTCAGGGTAAAGTCAGCGCACACCTGGGGCGCGTAACGGTGCGAAGCGAGACCTACTGATGGCACCTGTGTTTTCCATAGTTATCCCGACATTCAATCGATCCGAGTCGATCAGGGCAACTCTGCAGTCGTGCTTTGAACAAAGCTTTGACAACCTGGAAGTCGTGGTGGTTGACGATGGCTCAACAGATGACACGCGCGCCGTACTCGCTGCCATGGATGACCCAAGGCTGGTGGTGGTGCATCAGGAAAATGCCGGTCCGGCGGCCGCGCGTAATCATGGCATGCGCAAGGCGCGTGGCAATTACATCGCTTTTCTGGATTCCGATGACAGCTGGTATCCCGGTTTCCTGCAGGCTGCCAGCGATGCGTATCAACAACACGGCGACGTACTTGTTTATGGGCAGATCATTGTTGACCGCGGTGTAGGACGCTACTGGATAAAGCCCGACCGAGCGCTGGGCGGTGAGGAATCCATCTATGATTTTCTCTACGTCCACGGTGGTTTCATACAAACCAGCACCATGGTCATACCGAGTAAGCTGGCAAAGCAGGTGCAATGGGATGAATCCGTGACGTTTGGTGACAACGATCAGTTTGCCATTGATTGCTGGCGCACCGGCATTACCTTCCACATGCTGCCTACGCCCTACACATTGTATGCAGACATCATCAGCCCGGATGCGTTGTCGCAGCTCCCTATCCATGCCGGCAAATCCGAGAAATACACGAATTTTTTCACCTGGATGGCGACTCAGAAATCGTTCATGTCGCCACAGGCCTGGGCCGGTTTTCAGGCACGGTTTGAAAGCGTTGGTCTGGCGCGAACAGCGCCGTTACAGAGTTTCTCCCTGTTATGGCAAGGCTTTCGGGCTGGCGCCATCAGCCCGCTGGGCATGGTTCGCCAGTGCATACAGAATCTGTTTCCCAGACTGTACCGCCGATTGATTGACCAGTACGTCCGCCTGCGTGGAGTGTCGTTGCAACAGGCGCAGGAAACTGGCACGGACCGCTGATGCTCAGCACGTACCAAGTGCCGTACCGTGAATCCTGGATTGCCACAGGCATGCTGGTGCTATCGGTGTTACAGGGAACCAGCTTCACCCTGACCCTGGCCATTCGCGGGCCACTAGCGAGTGATGTCGCAGCTTCTCTGGTAACTCTGGCGTGGTTGATGATGTACCTGGTTGCCGGTTTGGGACTGATTGTGACATCGGGTATTAACTGGGCTACCTGGCTGGTCCGCTATCGCCTGCCGCTCACACTGCTGGTTGCCGGTGCTGCATTCTCAGCGGCGTGGTCCATTGACACAGAACTGACAACCGAGCGAGTCATTCATCTGGTTGGCACCACTCTGATAGCACTGTATCTGGGCTTTAATCTGCCACTGACCCGGCTGTTACGCTTAAGCGCCGTGGTATTGGGCCTGCTTATGATCGCAAGCATCGGTGCCGCACTTTTCGTCCCCGAAATCGGTCAGGAAAACTACGAAGGCAACCAGGTCTGGGCCGGTGTCATGGCATCAAAGAATACGCTGGGATTCTGGGCGGCTATCTCAGCGCTTCTATCCGGGAGCCTGATGTTCTGGCAACTATCCACAGCCCGGCGTGTGACCTGTCTTGTGCTGGCCCTGGCATCACTCATCTGCTTGTATTACAGCGTTTCCGCCACGTCTGTTCTGGCGATGATCAGCGCTGCGCTGGTCATGATCTATCTGCACACCGCCTTCAGCCTGCGCCTGGGCATGCTGTCCATGCTGGTGCTGGGCGTACTCGTCACCGCGTTGGTCGGGCTGGCGTTCTATTTCATTGATACGGCTGAGCTGATCGGACGTTCGGGAGATCTGACCGGCCGCGGCGAAGTCTGGGCGCAAACCTGGAAACTGATCCTGGAACGCCCCCTGACTGGTGTTGGCTACGGAACTTTGTGGTTTCCCACCGACGACAGTGTCTGGATTCAGCAGTCTCTGACCGACTTCTCGTGGACCGTTTTCCATGCGCACAATGGGCTTTTGCAGATAGCCTCCGAGTTGGGCTTGCCACTGACCGCGCTGGCGCTGTTCATGATCGTGCAGCAACTGGTTGAAATCATCTACTGCCAGTATCAACGTCAACAGCCGGGCGTGCTGTTCATTCTCGGCTTTACAGTTGCCTTGCTTATCAGCAACTACTCGGAAGCTCGGCTGCTGGTACACCGCGAGCTGTACTGGATCTTCTTCATTGCGTTGCCTATCAGCATGTTGCAACAAGTAACGCTTACGCAATCCAGCACAGGTGTCGTGGGAATTCCCGCCTCACTGCCGCCGGATAACCAGGAACGCCTCAAGCACGCTCGAGAACAACTGGCCCAGCGAAGAACACTCAAGAAGCGATTGAGAAAGCGCCGCGTGACGGTCATCAATGCACCAGATGAGAACAAGCAATCGGCCCCCCCATCCGATTCAGCACCCGCAAACAAACTCGCCGTGATCGACAAGGAAGGTCTGGACACGATGAAACGAAAAATGGCCAGAAGGCATCGCAAGGCCGGTTGAGGAGATTCCATTGAAAGACACAATTCTGGTTACCGGTGGCGCCGGTTACATTGGCTCGCACATGGTGCGGCTGCTTGATCAGCGAAACTTCAACGTTGTGATCTACGACAACCTGCAGCGTGGGAATCGAGATGCCGTAACGGCCGGCACTTTTGTGGAGGGCGATCTTCACGATACCGACCGGTTGTCTGAGGTTTTTGAAGCGCACGACATAGCGGCAGTGATGCACTTTGCGGCACTGGCTTATGTGGGGGAATCCGTGCACGAGCCCGCCTTGTATTATCGTAATAACGTGACAGGCACTCAGTGCTTGCTGGACACAATGATTGCGCACAAGGTGTCGAGCCTGGTGTTTTCATCCACTTGTGCAACCTATGGCGTGCCAGAGCAACTTCCCATAACAGAGCAGACGCCGCAGAAACCAATCAACCCCTATGGCCAGTCAAAACTGATGGTTGAGCAAATACTCAAAGACTACAGTACAGCTTACGGATTACGCAGTATTGCCTTGCGCTATTTCAACGCAGCCGGGTGTGCTGAAGATGGGTCCATCGGAGAACGACACGACCCTGAAACTCACCTGCTACCACTGATACTCTTCGAAGCGCTGCGAGTACGCGCTGGAGGCGATCCGGCAGACACGAACCTGCTGGTTTTCGGAAGTGA
>CALLPU010000301.1 GCA_938016235.1 uncultured Granulosicoccus sp.
AAGCTCAGGACCCTGAACCCCCATCGCATCCGCCGGCCAGTTATCCACATCGGTGGTAGTGGTGAGCTGGCCGCCGGGTTCCATGCCGGCAACCAGCACGGGATTCAGATTGGCGCGAGCTGCGTACACGGCAGCGGTGTATCCAGCAGGTCCGGAGCCCAAGATGAGCAGTTTGCAATGACGAGAGGCAGCCATGGTGTGTGGAGTTCCTGGACGTGTAATGAATCAACCGCGAATAGTACCCGTAATCCCGCATCCGGGTGCCTGCGCGGCCGACATTCTCGTTTGCCCTCATGACAAGAATTTCCACCGGGCAGACACCTTGCAGCGAGTGCTTCGGTTCTGCTCTGCTACACTTTTACGTTCGGTGCATTACGCGGCGAGACTCCATGTTCTCTACCTGTGATGCCTACAGACTTCGACTCCAGGACAGGTTTTTTTGGCCCAAGCAACCAAAAAGCGCGCAGCGGCTCGCCGCAAGAAAGCGCCCGCTACGCGTAAGGCAGCCTCCAGCACCAAAGCAACCAACCGAGTTGCCAGTCGGCGGGCAACCGCCACGCGTCGCACGGCAGGCACAGGTTCGCGTAAAGCCCGCACAGATTCTCCGAAAATGACGGCAGCTCAAACTCGCGCAGCGGTAGCCGCTTCGCTGGGCAAAACTCAGGCTCTCGGGCAGATGGGCCGGCTGCTACGGGAAGTGGGTGGCATCGTGTGTGTCTTTGCGGCGCTTATCGCGTTACTGGCGCTGGCCACGTTTGATGTCAATGATCCTGGCTGGTCGCATACCGGTGCCGGCGCATCCATTCAAAACAGTGTTGGGCGAGTGGGCGCCTGGTTTGCCGATGTCACCTTGTCCATGTTCGGTTTCATGGCTTATCTGATACCCATGGTGCTGGGGGTGACTGGCTGGCTGCTGTTTCGCGACCAACGGCAACAGCGTCCCACCTATCGGCCGTTCGCTTTTGTGCGAATCATTGGTATAGCCCTGATGCTGGTCAGTGCCAGTGGCCTGGCTGATCTTCACTTCGGGGTTCCTGAGGGTGCCCTGCCCAAGAATACCTTTGGCGGGGGAATACTCGGTACCGCTGTCGCCTGGCGCCTGGTGGATTTCCTGCACCATCTGGGCACCACGTTGCTGCTGCTGGCCGTGTTTTTCAGCAGCCTGACACTGGCTTTCGGCACCTCGTGGATTCAGCTGATCGAGGCCATCGGTGCAGCTGTGATGGGTTTCATCGACAAATTCAACAGCGGATTCGCATCACTGTCTGAAGCGCACAACGAAAAAGCCAAGATCAAGGCGGCTGATCGAGCTCGTGATGCGCGGCTGCAATCCATGTACACCGATGCCGATCAACCCTCGGGTAAAGAAAAACGCAGCCGCACCCGGCGTAACAAGACAGTGCCGGATCTGGATCCTCTGCTGGATATTGATGCCGAACATCCACCCCAGACCGGATTAGCCGCGGCATTATCCTTAGCGCGCGAGAAGGCTCTTGCCGGTGCCGATGCGGCATCATCGGTGGCGCAAGGTGCGGCGCGTCAGATCAGCAGCGCGCGTGCCGGTAGCCGGCGTGTAGATGCTCTGGACCAGTCCATGGACGAGGCTGATGCCTTGCTGATGGATATGGATGATGACGCCGCCCGAATCGATGCAGCCGCTGCCGATGCCCTTGAGAACCTGGATACCCCTGCACCGGCGCCGCCTGCGATGCGAGAACAACCCCCGGTGCATGAGACCGTTCTGCCCACGGTCGATCCCGCAGCTCGAAAAAAGAAAATTGCTATCAAGCCTCGCGTTGCCGATCAGAAGCAAACAAAGCTGTTTCTGGATGTGCCTGACTCGGATCTGCCACCGCTGTCGTTACTGGATGCGCCAGAGCCACAGCGCCCAGGATTTTCCGATTCGGATCTTGAAGCACTTTCCCGATTGCTGGAAGAAAAGCTGGCTGAGTTCAGGATTACGGTGGAAGTGGTGGCGGTGCATCCTGGCCCGGTCATTACACGCTTTGAAATGCAGCTGGCTCCGGGAATCAAGGCCAGTCGAATCACCGGGCTTTCTCAGGATATTGCGCGATCCATGTCACTGGTGAGTGTGCGTGTTGTTGAGGTCATTGCAGGCAAGTCCACCATTGGCATAGAAGTGCCGAACGATCATCGAGAGATTGTGCAGCTCACCGAAATGCTGCAGTCACCTCAGTACATCGAAAAGCAATCACCGCTGACTCTGGCACTGGGTAAAGACATCAGTGGCCAGTCCGTAACGGCAGATTTAGGGCGCATGCCACACTTGCTGGTAGCGGGAACCACCGGTTCGGGTAAATCGGTGGCGGTCAACTCCATGCTGATCAGTCTGTTGTACAAGGCAACGGCCAAGGATGTGCGGTTGATTCTGATCGATCCCAAGATGCTGGAACTCAATGTTTACGACGGTATCCCGCATCTTCTGGCACCGGTAGTCACGGACATGAAAGAGGCGGCTAATGCACTGCGCTGGTGTGTGGGTGAGATGGAACGACGGTACACGGTGATGGCTGCGCTGAAGGTCAGGAATATCGCTGGCTATAACAAAAAGGTTAACGAGGCGATCAAGGCGGGTGTGCCTATCGTGGACCCCTTGTATCAGGCTGAATTGTCGCTGACGCCAACAGCGGCACCGCCCACGCTTGAGCCAATGCCTTTCATCGTTGTCGTGGTGGATGAGTTTGCCGACATGATGATGCAGGTGGGTAAGAAGGCGGAGGAGCTGATTGCCCGTATTGCGCAAAAGGCGCGAGCCGCGGGTATCCATCTGGTACTGGCTACGCAACGGCCCTCGGTCGACGTCATCACGGGCCTTATCAAGGCAAACGTACCCACCCGTATCGCTTTTCAGGTGTCCTCGAAAATTGATTCACGCACGATTCTGGATCAAGGGGGCGCCGAATCCTTGCTCGGTCACGGTGACATGCTGTATCTGCCACCGGGTACAGCGTTGCCGGTGCGTGTGCACGGTGCGTTTGTGGATGATCATGAAGTGCAAAACGTTATTGCGCATATCAAGCAAACCGGTGAACCCAACTACATCGAAGAAATTCTCCAGGAAAATACGGCAGCCATTCCGGGTATTTCCGGCGGTGATACGGAAGGTGGGGGCGGTGAGTCTGATGCGTTGTACGATCAGGCCGTCGCCATTGTGCTGGAATCGCGCAAGGCGTCTATCTCCTATGTGCAACGTCGTCTCAAAATCGGTTACAACCGGGCGGCCCGCATGGTCGAGGAGATGGAGGCGGCGGGCGTGGTCAGCCAGGTGACATCCAGCGGTACGCGTGAAGTGCTGGCGCCGCCACCGGGGTAGTGCTTTTTGCATTCTGGGGTGGCAGGGAGCGTGCCGGTTGAGTGTCTCCCTGAAAGCCTGCTGCGGTGGGACATTCAGCGTTTATGCAGGAAACTTGCTTAAGCTGTGGTTGAACTGCCTTGTGGCAGAAACGTCTACAATGATCTCCCACCGATCGGATGCCCGCATGATCACACTCTTCCAACCCAGGCTTGCCCATCAACTGCGTTGTCTGACAGTTGGTCTGGGTATTTATCTGTGTTCATCGATAGCCGTGGCCGGTACTGCGCTGAGTCAGCTTGAATCCTTCATCCAGGATGTGGAAACCTTTCAGGCGGATTTCGAGCAGACGCTCTATGACGCGGACTCCGAGCCGCTGCAATCTTCCCTGGGCAGTGTTCAGTTAAAACGCCCGGGCAGGTTCGTGTGGACTTACACCGAGCCAGAGGAGCAACAGATCATTGCGGATGGCAAGCGCATCTGGATGTATGACAAGGAGCTGGAGCAAGTCACCGTTAATGATATTGATGATCGCGTTGCAGGTACGCCTTTAGCCCTGTTGATGCGTGCATCGCCTCTGGAAGAGGCCTTTGACATTCAGGAGCTGGGTGAA
>CALLPU010000302.1 GCA_938016235.1 uncultured Granulosicoccus sp.
TCCGGCGAAGACAGGAATAGTCTTCAAGGCTTCAGCCAATGGCTTGACCACAATTTCCTGAGTGTCGTTTATCTGATCCACGACCAGACCAAACCGGCACTTCTCCGCTTGCAGCACGACGATGTTCAGAGCCCCTTTTTCAGGTGATTCCAGCATCAGCTCCTTATTGAGATGTACCAGTGGCAACAACTGACCACGTAGCCGGTGAACCGGGCAGCCGTGTATGTACTCTATGGAATTGGACTGATCATCTTCATCGATGCGTATCAGCTCAATTAGATTGACCTGTGGTATGGCGAAACGCTGGAAACCGGACGATACAATCAACGCCGGGACGATTGCCAATGTGAGCGGCACGCGTATCTTGAACACCGTTCCTCTGCCCACTTCGGTATCAAGATCAATAGCACCACTGATTTTTTCAATATTGGTTTTGACGACATCCATGCCCACACCCCGACCGGAGATGTTGGTTACCGCCTCTGCGGTGGACAATCCGGGCAGGAATATCATCTTGCAGATCTCCTGATCAGACATACGTGAGGCCTGTTCAGCTGTCACTACACCGTTTTCTATAGCCTTGTTCTTGATGCGCTCTGCCGGAATACCACCCCCGTCATCAGAGATTTCGATGTGAACCTGACCTCCCTCATGAAAAGCGCGTAACAACAAAACACCTTCAGCCGGTTTACCCGCTGCAATACGCTGTTCAGGTGTCTCAATGCCGTGGTCTACCGAGTTGCGGACCAAGTGCGTGATCGGGTCTTTCATCGCTTCAATCAGACTTTTGTCCAATTCCGTCGATTTACCTTCCATCTCCACCCGAATCTGCTTGCCACAGGCTCTGGACAGGTCACGCACAACCCTGGGAAGCTTCGCCCAGACACTGTGGATAGGCTGCATACGCGTCTGCATGACACCTTCCTGCAACTCACTGGTAATCAGGTTCAAACGTTGTGCTGCTGCGACAACCTGGGAGTTTTCGTGCGCACCCACGTACTCAACAATCTGATTCCGAGCTAACACCAACTCCCCTACCAGATTCATCAAGGAGTCCAGCACGGGTACATCGACTCGAATTGACGCCTCCACGACCGTTGCCTGTCCGGCGTCTTTTGGAGGTACCTCCTTCGAGGCGGCCGGTGGTGTTGATGCTACCGTCTTGACGGGTGCCGCAGCCGACTCAGGCTGAGAGGAGGATTCAACGTTGCTGACATCAGCAAGCGCATCCGGTTTTGCAGAGCCATCAGCTACAGGCTCTGATGCAGCTGATGGCCTTTCCACAACAGGGATAGCGCCGGCACTTTTCAGTGCACCATGATCCTTGAGCTCACTGAGCATTCGGATCAACGTTGCGTAGGTTTTTGTACCATCATGCCCATGTGTCGATATCTCCAGCAACATGGCTCGAACCGCATCCACCATAGCCAGCAAGCCGGTCGCAATCTCCTCCGTCATGCTGTACTCGCCATCACGTAGCTTGACCAGGAGGTTCTCGCCAATATGGGTCACTTTTTCCAACTTGTCGAAGCCGAAAAAACCGCAGGTGCCTTTGATCGTATGCATGGATCGGAATATAGAGGACAGCAGGTCACGGTTATCCGGCTGCTCCTCAAGCTCAATAAGTTCACTATCTACCCGATCCAGGTTCTCGTAGCTTTCCTGAAGAAAGTCCACCAGAACCTCTTTCATTTCGTCATCCAGTTCCATGACCTGAGGAGGCTCACTACTCTCTTCTGCTTCTTCCTCTTCGGGCGTGTCAGTAACAGTGGCCTCGGAACCCGCTGCACCATTCGATTCAACCGGGGATACGTCGTCAGTCTTGATCACCCCGGCATCATCAGGCCTTTCGGTTGCCTCATCTGATCCACATATATCGATAGCCATGTTCTCAAGTCGAGACACCAGTTGTGTGTAGTCGCCGCCGTCCGCTCCTGTATTGGCAATCAGATCCAGTTGCTCACGAACGGCATCTACCATCTCAAGCAACAGGCCGGCAACATCGGGCTCCAGCTCTCCCTGCGAACTTCTCACGCGTTCGAGCAGATTTTCTCCCGAGTGAGCGATACGCTCCAATACCGGAAATCCCAACAAGCCTGAGGTGCCTTTAATGGTGTGGATGATTCTGAAGACGCTAGCCAACCGATCCAGACTATTGGGGTTCTGCTCCAACGAAATAAAATCCAGATCCAGCTGATCCAGACCCTCCTGACTTTCAGAGAGAAACTCGTGAAGAATATCAACCATGTTCCGTATTCTCGGTATCGGCTAGCATTAGCGTTTGATCTGTCATTCGATTCTCTGATGCCATGGTGTACTGCTCATATTCCACCGCAAACAACTGGGAATCGCGCATCATCAATCAGCTATCGACTCCGCCGCTTCGCTCTGAACGCCATACACCGCGCCGCACGTTAGCTGTATAACCTGTTAGGGCAACAGGGAAATCGTGGTTAACGGCTAGTGAATATGTGTTTCAAGCAGTGCCGTCAGCAACTTTCTATCGCACACGGACTGTTTATCCAGCCGCCCAACATCAAGACTGGATGAGAGCTGATCGGGTAGTTGATCCTGAACCACCGAAGAGCACAAAAAAATAGTGCTGTTGCCAAGGAAGCTGCTGTGGCGGGCCTTCTCCAGAAACTGCAGTCCAGTCATCGATGGCATGTAGTAGTCCACGATAAGCAACTGTGGAGGTGTTTCCTGCAAGTGCAGTAATGCCTGCTCTGTGTCATGAAACAAGTGAACAACATAGTCTGTTTTGCGCGTGTTCCACGACACGATCTCCAACGTCAGCAGATCGTCGTCAAGCAATACGAGCTCTGGCGCCGGACGTTGGATGGGCAGTGATGCACTCACGTCACAATCACGCTCTTGTATAACACTGTTTCGGCGTATTGCCTCATCACATCAGTGACTCGATTTCAGTGTTTCAAGGCGCTCTTTCAGCTGGCCTGCAGAAGAGCGAATACGCGACAAACAGAATCGGCAGTCCGCCTCCAGTGTTTTCAATTGGCCTAAGGTATGCTGATCCTTCAACAACGTCGTGTCAGACACGATGGCGTCCATTTGTGAACACAACTCTGAAAACGAAGAATCAAGCGCATCGCCGTAGCCATTCAGGATGGCCAACGACGCTTTGACATCGTGCAGTGGTTTTGCCGCCAATCCATCTTCGGGTGACTCTTCCCTGGCATTACTGCCTTGTGAAATCACAATTGACCTCGACCCTGCTGATGAAAGCCAAAATCGTTGTGACGAGCTGTTGCATTATTTCTCATAGACTCACTGCGTGAAGGATGACAACCGCGCGACGTTGTTCTGACGCGCACCGATGTAGCACCTACCGTCCTAATGCTCAATAGCGGACGCCCTGTTATGCAGCTTGACGAGATACTCGCTGCAAAGGGTTAGGCGGACACATTGTTTTTCAATAGGAACCAGGTAACCCGCGTTGCGGAAGAAAAAGCCCCGGACAGAACCAGACTCGAGCCTCACGACGTTGTTTTCGCACGAAAATCAGGTTCATTTGTAACAATTCATTAAGTATCGGCACCAAAGCCACGCTCGTGTAACCGGTAGGGGTAACATGCACCCCAGAAGGTTTACGCATTAGGCGTGGTGCCACATATTGCAATATCAAAGGAGTAACGTATGTCGTTCAACATAGTGGATCTGGTAAAAGATCAGATCAGTGATCAGCTGCTGGGACAAATTGGCAGTGCTCTGGGAACTGAAGGTTCGCAGACAACCGGTGCCATGGCCGGGGCGCTACCAGGGCTGCTCAGTGGTCTTGTGAATTCAGCGGGCAGTGCATCGGGCGCCGGGGCGTTATTTGATGCCGTCCAGAAGCAGGATGACGGGCTTCTGGGAAACATGGGTAACTTGCTCGGTGGTGATCAGGCCAGCAACATTGCAAACCAGGGCAGCTCCATGCTCTCGTCCATTCTCGGCAGTGGCGCACTGGGCCAACTGGCTGGTGTGGTTGCGAATTTTGCCGGTATCAGCCGTGGTAACAGCAGCTCCCTGATGGGTATGCTCGCACCGATCGTTATCGGTGTTATCAAGAAAAAAGTCTTTGACGGCGGCATGAACGCAAACTCGATGGCATCCATGCTCTCAGATCAGAAAGACAATGTTGCAGCCGCTATGCCTCAGGGCTTTTCCGACCAACTGCAATCTGCCGGATTTTTCGACAGCATCGCTGCAGCTCCTCAAGCCGCGGCAGCTCCGGCACCCGCTGCAGCTCCGGCTCCTGCCCCAGTGCACGACAACGCACCAGCTTCTTCCGGTGGCGGAGGACTAATGAAATGGTTGCTGCCGCTGGTAGCTGTTGTCGCTATTGGCTGGTTTGGCTTGAATTTCATGAACAAGCAGTCGGCAACCAAGGCAGCTGAGGAAGCTGAAGCACAGGCGCAGGCGGTTGCCCAGGAAGCGGAAGCTGCAAAGGCAGAAGCGAGTGCCGCGGCAGCTGAGGCGATCAAGTCAGCGCAGGAATCCATGCCCGAAGGTGTGGATCTTACAAAGATCTCTGACGGGCTGGAAGGTGTATTCGGCTCAACCACAGATGCTCTGACCGGAATCACCGATCTTGAGTCTGCAAAGAACGCCATACCCTCTCTGGAGGAAGCCACCTCCAAACTGGGCGGCATCAATGATCTGATTGCCCGTTTACCGGATGCAGCGAAAGGTCCATTGTCGGCTGTGGCTAATAACGGTATGGCTGCCATTCAGCCTCTGATTGAAAAAGTAACGGCTATTCCAGGCGTTGGTGCATTGATCGAGCCCGTTGTACAACCGATGCTGGACATGCTCAGCGGTCTGACTGGCTAAGCATTGGTTCAATCGTACGCCATCACCGAAAACGATCTGACAAACACGGTGATTTTATCAACCAGCAGCAATATGGCTGCTGGTTGATTCTTACTGAATGTCATTCTCATGGTAGTTGCTGATTGCCTCACGCAATGAGCCCCTGCAATCATCGAGTCGCGATTTGGCTGACTGCACCGGATCACCGAGTGCAATCAGCACTGCAAGCTTGACCCAACCGTCGGCTTTATCAATGGCCGCTTGAGCGTCATTGTCGCTCACATCAGGCAACACGCCCTGCAACAGTCGAATACGCCTTTTATCCAGCTTCTTGTTGACAGCGGCCATGTCAACCATCAGGTTGCCGTAGGTTCGATTAAGCCGAATCATCAGTGTGGTACTGAACAGGTTAAGCGCTATTTTCTGCGCAGTGCCCGCAGCCATACGTGTCGACCCTGCCAGCACTTCACCACCCGTATCGAGCCAGATGGGGCAATCGGCCTTACTCAGCAGCCGCGTACCGGCGTTGTTGGCCAAACCGATGGTGAACGCTCCCTGTGCGCGAGCCTGTTCGAGCCATCCGCATGTCCACGCCGACTCGCCACTGGCAGCTACGGCGATAACGACATCCGCCGCATTGATCCGAGCGCTTTGAACATCACTGATCGCGGCAGCGGCATCGTCCTCCACACCTTCAACGCTGGACAACAGTGCGGTCGATCCACCTGCCATGCAAAGCAATAACCGCGTCTGAGGCCAGCCGAACGTTGGCCACAATTCTGCGCCGTCCTGTACGGCCAGGCGGCCGGAAGCTCCCGCTCCTGCCAGTACCAGACGACCTTCGCCATCGCTCAGACGTGCGGCTGCCAATGAAACCGCCTGATCCAGAGCAGGCTTGGCATTGCGAACCGCCGTCACCGCTTTTTGCTGGCTGACCAGTAAATGTTCCAGCACCTGCTCATTGCTCTGTAAATCCAGTGTATTCAGGGAAGTGTCTATGGATTCGGTTTGTGTTGTACTCAAGTGCCTTACTCCAACGGTTGTCGCTTGCCGTCCAGCCAGATGGCTACCGGGTGCTGGTCTTGTATTTCGATCCAGTTCGCTTGCGCGCCCGGTTCAATGATGCCGTAGCCTTCCACGCAGATCCACGATGCCGGAATCGTGCTGCACAGATTGGCAATGGCCTGCCAGTCCAGACCCCATTGTCGCAACACCTGCAGGGATCGACGTTGCGTCAGGCAACTGCCTGCCAGAGTGCCATCGGGAAGCAACACCCGGTCACCGCACTTGCTGACCTGAAGAGAACCCAGTTGATAATGCCCGTCTGGCATACCGGCAGCAGCAGTGGCATCAGTTACACTGTACAGCCCCGGTATGGCTCGCCTGGCCGCGTGGAAAGCTGCCTGATCAACGTGAATGCCGTCCGTGATGATTTCAGCGTAGTGCGCATAGGCCAGCGCCGCCACGGCCGCGCCGCCATCTCGATGCCGAACGGGGCTCATGGCGTTATACAAGTGCGTCACACCCACTCCTTGCATCAAGGCTTCGTGAGCCTGATGCCACGTACACGCCGTGTGACCTAACTGAGCTTTCACGCGATAGCGTGCACACAAGTCTGGCACTTGCTGTCGCTCATCCAACTCAGGCGCGTAGGTAATAACCTTGACCACGCCTGATTGGAACCAGCGTTCCAGCGCACCCAAGTCCAGCGGTGCTGGATAATCTGGCTGTGCACCCAGTTTGTCCGGACTGATGAACGGCCCTTCCAGATGAGCACCCAACAGATGTGCAGCGTCAGGCGGAGGGTCTCTCATGACTCTGGCCACACTGAGCAGAAATTCATCGATGGCGGAGAACGGAGCCGTTACCGAGGTGGCCAGCAACGCCCCGGTTCCCAGGCTCGCACTGCGTTGCAGCACGGTTGAGAGTGCCGCGTCTCCTTGCATGACATCCGCACCGCCACCACCGTGGACGTGCAAATCTACCGGCGCAGGTATGAATAACGGCGTGGAGCATGTCGCTGCCTGTGGCTCAATACCGTGCACGGTCTCAGAGAAACAGCACACACCGTGCTGCCAGCCCTGCGCCGTCAGCCACTGCCCCTCGACCTGGCGCTCACTCACGATACATT
This sequence comes from uncultured Granulosicoccus sp., assembly GCA_938016235.1. Lineage (GTDB taxonomy): Bacteria > Pseudomonadota > Gammaproteobacteria > Granulosicoccales > Granulosicoccaceae > Granulosicoccus. Next base: position 6,944 of record CALLPU010000302.1, read on the forward strand.
GGCCTGCTGTGCAATTCGCCACAAACCATGTAATGCATCGCCTTCTGCTCTGGATAATCTCGTTGCTAACGCATCGAGGAGCCGGGGTCGCAGCTGTTCACCGACGCCGCCAACTACATACACCGGTAATTCCTGCGGTGCCAACGCAATCAGGTTCAGGCAGTGCCTGACCGCTTCATCGAGTAATTCATTCGCCAGTGCATCGCCGCGAGAGGCGTATTCGAATACCAACGGTGCCAACTGCGCGAACACGCTGGATTGGCTCTGCGTTGACCAGCCTTGAACCTCCGAGATACTGGATCCGATCCGTTGCTCAACGGCCGTCATGATTGCGGCATCCTGCGTCTTGCCATCCAGGTGCCACACATACGTCTGTACCAGCCGTTTTCCCAGCCAGGCACCCGAGCCCTCATCGCCCACCGGAAAGCCCCAGCCACCTGCCATACCCTGCAGACCAGAACGATCCTGCCAATGCAACACACTACCAGTCCCTACCGCCAGACAGATTCCCGGGCTGCCACCACTGGCCCCCATAAGCTGCGCGTAACCGTCGGTCACCAGCAAGGTGTGGATGGCTCTGGGTATCTGGTCGAGCAGGGCACGTCGCCGCTGTTCCTGCAGCGAGCCAGCCAACCCCATGGCCAGCTGATCCGGCTGCCAGGATAAAGGGAGGTTCTGCTTTGCAGCCAACGCGCTCAAACCTTGCCGGATGTTGCGCCAGGCACTATCCACGCCGTTGGACAGGCTCGCATGCCCGTCGACTTCGGCGCGGGCTAGTAACTTGCCCGTCTCGCCGTATGCGGCCAGCCGACACCGACTGGCACCGCCATCTACTGCCACCGTTACTGTCATGAAGACATCACTGTTCACCACCTCAACCGCAAAATTTGCGCTGATTGCAAGAGGCGCTGACTCGGCTGGATTGCCTGCAAGCTGTTCATCAGCGAGGTGGTTTGCCCGATGGGTCAACCGCCGCTGCGCACCCGTTCCACATTCCATTTTACGCGTGAACCGAATGGCGATACCATCGGGGAACTCGATAATGAGAAATAAAGAGGAGATAATTCATGCGAGGATTTGCACTGAAAGCCGCCACAGCGGCAGTCATGGTCTGCGTTTCGGGCGTTGCGCTGGCCGAAAAGACGGTTATCAGCATCGAAAGCTGGCGCGCCGAAGATCAGGCTATCTGGGACGAAAAGATCCTGCCTGTGTTCGAAGCGGCCTACCCGGATATCGATGTTGAATTCAAGCCGACAACAGCCACGGAATACAACGCAGCGCTCAATGCCCGTTTAGCCGGCGGCACAGCCGGCGACATCATTACGTGTCGACCCTTTGATAATGCACTGGCCATGTACGACGCTGGCAACCTGGCGGATATCAAGGGCATGGCAGGTCTTGAGAATTTTTCCGATGTAGCCAAAGGCGCCTGGTCAACCGATTCGGGTGATGCCACTTTCTGCGTTCCCATGGCCTCTGTCATACACGGCTTCATGTACAACAAGGATGCATTTGCCGAACTCGGGCTGGAGGTTCCCACCACAGAGGCTGACTTCTACGCCGTGCTCGATGCTATCAAGAAAGATGGCAGCTACATTCCCATGGCAATGGGTACCAAAGACCAGTGGGAAGCAGCGACCATGGGGTACACCAACGTAGGCCCGGCTTACTGGGGTGGCGAGGAAGGGCGTCTGGGCTTGATTAGCGGTGATGCCAAGCTCACTGACGACGCCTTTGTGGAAGGTTTTCGTCAAATGCAGAAATGGACACCCTATCTGGGCAACGGCTATCAGGCTCAGGGTTATACCGACAGCCAGAACCTGTTCACGCTGGGTCGAGCGGCCATTTACCCCACAGGCTCCTGGGAGATCACAGGCTTTCAGGAAAACGCCGAGTTCGAACTGGGCGCCTTTGCACCACCCAGAAAGGATGCCGACAGCGAGTGCTACATCAGTGACCACACCGATATCGGTATTGGCATGAACGCAGCAACCGAGAACAAGGATGCGGTGATGAAGTTTCTGGAATGGACCACTTCGGCCGAGTTCGCCGGTTTGCTGACCAACGCCGCGCCCGG
>CALLPU010000303.1 GCA_938016235.1 uncultured Granulosicoccus sp.
TGCATGGGAATGATGGTCTGCGTGACCCCTTCAAACTCGGATTTAAGCTTTTCCTCACCCGGGTCCACCACCAATGTGGTGTTTGTGTCGAACACCAGTTCTTCAATGACCACAAAGCCATACAGGTCTCCCTGATACACCTCTCGCGCATAGATTTCGTACACCTTGTCCTGGCTGATAAAGCGCACCCTATAAAGAACCTTGTCTGTCGTCATTTACGGCGTCGTTGCTGTGCCTTGCGGCGGTGGCGAGGATGAACTGGAATAATACGCAGCTTTGGGGCGGGACGCGGCTCAAGTTTCACGGCCGAGGCAATTTTTTCGATGTCCGCTGCCGGTAATTCCTGAATCTTGCCGCGGGCAAGCCAGCGAGGCATGGAGACTGGACCAAACCGGGTTCGGATCAGCCGACTGACCTGCAGGTCCTGAGATTCCCACAGCCGCCTCACCATCCGATTGCGCCCCTCCTTCAGGGAAACGCGAAACCACTGGTTGGCATGCTCTGTATCGGCTTCAGCCACAATTTTCTCAAACTTGGCTGGACCATCTTCAAGCTCAACGCCGGTTGCAAGTCGCTCAATGACTTCAGGGCTGACCCTACCGTTGATTCTGACTGCGTACTGACGCTCCATTTCAGAAGATGGATGCATCAAGGCGTTCGCCAGCTCCCCATCGTTAGTGAGCAGCAGCAACCCGAGTGTATTGATATCAAGGCGCCCCACGGCAATCCACCGCCCATGATGCAATCGAGGGAGATTGTCGAACACGGTTCGTCTCTTTTCCGGATCGTCTCGCGTCGTTACCTCACCTAACGGCTTGTGATAAACGAGAACTCGACGTAAATCCTGATCATCCGTGACGACCTTATAGTAGCGACCCTTCACCACCAGATCGTCGTCCAGGGTGGCACGATCACCAAGCTTCGCGGTCTGCCCGTTCAACCGGACCTCTCCGGCCGAGATCCATGTTTCAAGCTCTCGACGAGATCCGAGCCCCGTATTCGCGAGTATTTTTTGCAGTCTTTCCGCCATCGCGAGAGTCTACATCAGGTCAGCACCTCACCTGCCTGCTAAATACCTGTTTCAGGAGTCAATTACACGACTCGGCAAGCAGATCGAAACTGACCACCCTTAATAAACTGAAATCGCGGATGTGCTCGCAACCAACAGCGGTATGACAGGTGATTGCTTGAACCCCGAAATCAGCCGAGCATCGGGGGTGTTCTGGCAGACTTGTTACCATAGCACCCAACATCCCCTTGCTTGATCACTTCAATGACATCCAGCGAATTCAAAGCACTCAATATTGCTGTGCTCACTATTTCTGACACGCGATCGGAAGCGGAAGATATTTCGGGCAAGAAGCTCGTCACAGCTCTGGAGCACGCAGGCCACATAAACATCGAGAAGGCTCTGGTGCGAGACGACAAGTATGCGATCAGAGCGGTTGTATCCGGTTGGATTGCAAACCCGGAAGTCGATGTTGTGCTGACCACTGGCGGTACGGGTATCACCGGCAGAGACGGCACACCGGAGGCCATAAAACCGCTGATGGACAAGGAAATTGAAGGCTTTGGAGAGATGTTTCGTGTGCTCTCCTATGACGATATCAAAACATCTACGCTGCAGTCGAGAACAGTAGCTGGCGTGGCCAACGCCACCTACCTGTTTGTCCTGCCAGGATCGAGCAGCGCTTGTACCATGGCCTGGGAAAAGCTGATTTCACATCAGCTGGATGCCCGCACAAAACCGTGCAATCTCGTTCAGTTAATGCCCAGGCTCAACGAGGTCTGACAACGCCTGGTCAAAATAGCCCTCTCTACCAGCCTTTCGCTTCTTTCACTCGCTCGTAGGCTTTCTGAATGTGCTGCGTTTTATCGGTTGCAAGTTTGATCATTTCCTCGGGCAGTCCCTTGGACACCAGCTTGTCGGGGTGGTGCTGACTCATCAGCCGGCGATAAGCACGTTTGACGGTCGCCTTGTCATCTGCAGAATCCACGCCGAGCACCTTATAGGCGTCTCTAACCGACAATCGCCCGGAATCAGGCGCAGCTGTGCGCTCTCGTGAACGGCCCCCTCGGCCTTGAGAACCACCGCCACCTGGTGCTGATCCATCAGCCCCATTCGCCTGGCTCATGCCCATGCTGTAGCGCACGAGCATTTCCAGCTGCCTGAAGGAGTACTCCGAGAAACCCAGCACAGCGGCAACCTTTAACAAGGCCACCTCTTCGTCAGCCGACATCACGCCGTCTGCCAAAGCAGCCTGAATCAGAATTTCGATGAACATGCGATACAAGCTGGTGCGTCGCTGACACTCCTGCCTGAACTGCAACACCAGCGCCTCAGCATCGAAGCTGTCTTGCTTGCCTTCGTTGAACAGCTTGATAGCCGCGGCACGCAGCTCATCATCCAGATTCATGCGTGCCATCAGCGCTTCGGCCAGCGCTATTTCAGAGCGATCGACACGGCCATCGGCCTTGGCGATATACCCCATCACCGAAAACGTCGCTGTGAAAAACGCCATTTTGATGCGATCTGCATCGCCCGGCGGCAGGTCCTCATCTGCCACATCGTGGGTTAGCTGCAGTTGCATGCCTTTGTCAAATG
>CALLPU010000304.1 GCA_938016235.1 uncultured Granulosicoccus sp.
CGCATTGAGTCTGAACGAGGACTGGACCAGGAGCGCATCAGTCACGAGACCGACAGGCGCCGGTTGGAAGTACAGCGAGAACGTGATGTAGAAACGGCGAATATTGACAAAGCGATAACGCTGTACAGGAAGTCGCTGGAAGAATCGGCGGCTCAGGCTGAAGCCGAGATTGCCCGGTTGGCGGCAACGGAGGCAGAAGAAGGCTTGCTGACCGCCAAGGAAACCTTTGTGGCCAAGCGTCGTCTGGATGTTGATTCGATCATGGCGCAACGCGATGCAGAGAGAACCAAGATTGCGGCCAATGCCGACAAGGTGCGTCAGGCTGTGGAGGCAGAAGCGCAGCGTCTGCTGAACGAGGCTGAAAATGTACTGACCGATGAAGCGCGCTTTTCCTTGTTCCGTCGTAAATTGCTGGAGCACGTGGAAGGGATCATTGCGGCATCCGTCAAGCCGATGGAGAAAATCAACGACATCCGCATCATGCAGCTGGACGGCCTGGGTAGCGGTGGTGGATCAGGCGACGGCGGCTCAGGCCGCAATGCCACTGATGAGGTGATTGATTCGGCTCTGCGTTATCGAGTTCAAGCGCCAATGGTGGATAGCCTGTTATCGGATATCGGTATAGACGGCGCCAATTTATCCAAGATGGGTGGGCTGGTGCGTGAAGCGCGTGACATCAATTCCATCGCCAAAGATGCTGAGCGCAGTAGTGGGCGATCATCCGGCAAGAGCAAGGGTGGCAAGGTAGATGATGCTGAGTCATCGGCAGAAAAACCGGCCGACAAGCCGTAACTGTCTGCGTACATTTTTTAACACGCTAAACAAGCCCAGGAACAAACATGGCTCGTGTGTATATTTCAAGTGTTATCCCGGCCAGCGTCGAGCAGGTCTGGGAGCGCATACGTGATTTCAACGGATTGCCTAAATGGCATCCGCGTATCCGTGAAAGCCGAATCGAGAATGCTGAACCATCAGACAAGGTCGGCTGTATTCGACACTTTCAGTTGCAAAGTGGCGATACGATTCGTGAACAGCTGCTGGGCATGAGTGACTATGACATGTTCCATACCTATGCCATTCTGGAAAGTCCGATGCCGTTGGAGAACTACGTTGCCACGCTTCGGCTGACCAAAGTCACCGATGGCGGACACACGTTTGCCGAATGGACCGCTGAATTCGATTGCGCGCCGGATGCAGAAGATGATCTGGTCAATGGTGTGGGTACCAATGTGTTTCAAGGCGGCTTTGATGCGTTGAAACGACATTTTGGTGCTGCCTGATATATCGCTGCCGCCATGCTTAAAGTTCTTCGCAGCACGATCATCGAAACGCCGGTAGATGCGTTGTGGGAGGTGCTGCGTGATTTCAATTCGCATTCGCAATGGCACCCGGCTATCAGCAGCAGTGACATTGAGCATGAGCATTCTTCGTTGTCGGTGGGGTGTGTCCGTCGATTTACGTTGAGTGATGGTCAGGAGCTGCGTGAACAACTGCTGTCGCTGTCTGATCTTGAAATGTCCTACAGCTATTGCTTGCTCGATACCCCGGTACCGTTGTTCAACTACGTGGCTCATAGCCGTCTTGTACCCGTCACCGACAGCGATCAAACCTATTGGGAGTGGGAGGCAAGTTTCAACACGCGTTTGGGTGAAGAGCAACGCATGAAAAATCTGGTGGGTGACTCGATATTCAGCGCAGGCTTCATCGCCATGCGAACCTTTCTTCAGCTACCGCAAACGGCTAACGTATGAGAGTGAGCAGACATGAGCATTAATTCACTGGTTTGCAGCAGCGCTACCGAGGCTGCGCGATTGCTTGGCAGCAATCCACGCGCGCGCTATTTTGGTGGAGGCACCCTGGTGATGCGGGCTATCAACGAAGGCGATCAATCCTTCGACACCATCATTCGAATCAACGACCCGGAGCTTACGCAAATGCAGATAGCCGGCAACCGGCTGGTTATTGGAGCAGGTGTCACCATGTCAGCCTTGCTGCGGCATCGCGATGCAGGCTTTCTGCATGCAGCTGCCAGAAGTGTCGGGGGACCTGCCATTCGTCACATGGCCACCGTGGGTGGCAATCTCTTTGCGCAGTCACCCTATGGTGATTTTGCAACGGCGTTGCTGGCCCTGGACGCAGAGGTCATTGTTGCTGATGGTTCGCGCATGGCGCTAGTGGATTTCCTGGCAAGGCGAAACCCGTCATCAGGCCCAACTCCGGTGGTAACGCAGGTCTCTGTCAACCGGCCTGCATCCGCAGGAGACTTCTGGTTTCTGAAAGTCAGCCGGGTAAAGCCCAAGGGTATTTCGGTCATGAGCTTTGCCGCGCACTTGCCCCGAGCTGCAAATCAATTGCAGCAGGTCAGAGTGGCCGTGGGTGCAATGGCACCAACGCCTGTAAGAATGCTCTCGGTTGAACAGGCCCTGGAAGGGCACGCGCTGGATGCGGCGTCCATAGAAGCTGCCGCCCGCGTGGCGCTCGAAGGCTTGACACCGCCTACCGATGCCATTGCCACAAGCTGGTACCGCTCTGAAGTTGCACCGGTGCATTTGAAGCGATTGCTGACCGGTGCCATGCGTTGAATGCGATAGCCGATGATGATTTTACATTGCTGTTCTTGAGGGTTTGCTGATCATGTCGAAAGTGCCTGTACAACTGACGCTCAATGGTTCGGACCGTTCGGTATTCGTGGATCCGGGACAGAACCTTTTGGATGTGCTGCGCCGTTCACTCGGTGACTTGACCCCGAAATACGGTTGTGGTCAGGGAACCTGTGGGTGCTGTACCGTCATGATAGACGGTGAAACCCGCCTGTCGTGTCTGACGCTGGCTGAATCGGTGGACGGATGTTCGGTAGAGACAGTGGCTGGGATTGGTGAGGGCGCACAGTTGCATGAGCTACAAACAGCCTTCATGGAACACTTTGCCGCGCAGTGTGGATTCTGCACAACCGGCATGCTGATGTCTGCCAAACATCTGCTGGACAACAACCCATCACCCACTCGTGATGATGTGGTGGAAGCGATATCCGGAAACATCTGTCGATGCACCGGTTATGAACCCATTATCAATGCCATTCTCGATGTCGCTGCCCGCCGAGGTAGTGGACGTCACACAAGCTGAAGACACAACAGATGATTGAATTTCGCAAAGATCTGTTTGCCGATGAGCGTGATGACAACCTCAACGAGGTTGGGCAGCCAACCCGGCGTCAGGATATCCTGGGGCATGTCACCGGACGCTCGCCGTTTTTCGATGATCATCAGTTCGATGGCCTGACTCACTTGAAGTGCGTGCGAAGCCCTCATCATCGCGCTCGTATTCGTCATGTGGATACTTCAGCTGCGGAACGCATGCCCGGTGTTCACCGTGTCTTGACTGAGCGCGATATACCGGTCAACCGAAATACGCTGCTGGCGCTGATCAACTTTGGTAAAGACGACGAACCGGTGCTGGCCAGTGGTCAGGTGAACTATGTGGGTGACCCTGTGGTAGCGGTGATTGCCGATACGGAGCGACAGGCCCGCGATGCGTGCGCTGCGGTGCGGGTGGATTACGAGGTGTTGCCGCATGTGCTTGATCCGGAGGAGGCGTTGTTGCCCGATGCCCCTGTGGTCAACGAGACGTACCCCAACAATTCATTCGACTACCATGAAAAATACGATCACCAGAAACTTCGATTTGGTGATGTGCAGTCTGCATTCGCAACGGCCGACAAGATTGTTGAAGCGCGTTATCAGATGTCGCCCATTGAGCATGCACCAACGGAAACCAACGGGTGTATTGCTGTCGCTGAGACCAATGATCGCATTGCCTGCTACACGTCAACCCAGGCGCTGTTCTTCTCGCTGGGTACGGTCGCCAAGGTGCTGGATATTTCCACAGCAAGGTTGCATTTTGTCGGTGGCACAGTGGGAGGGGGCTTTGGTGGCAAAGTGGATACGGTGGTTGAGCCATTGGCGATACTGGGCTGCTTACTGACCGGCAGGCCCGTGCGTTTTGTTTACGATCGTCAGGAAGAGATGCAAGTCAGTTCGCCGCGTGGTGCCGAGCGCTGGTATATCAAGGATGGCGTCATGAATGATGGTCGCATTGTTGCGCGGGAATTTCGTGGCTATTTTGATGGAGGCGCCTATACCAGACTATCCAGTTATGCCGTGATCAAAGGCACAGCGCATCTGCCGGGCCCGTATACCATCCCCAATGTCAGCTCCAACGTTTATGGTGTTTACACCAATCGAACACCGGCATCGGCCATGCGTGGCTTTGGGATAACGGGCGTGGACTTTGCCATTGAGTGCCAGATGGATCGCGTTGCCGAAGCGGTGGGTATGGATCCGGTAGAACTCCGATTGCTCAATGCGTATCGTGATGGTGACATGAAGGCGCATCGGCGTGAGGCAAAAAACTGTGCGCTGATTGAATGCATGCAGGTAGCTGCTGAAAAATCCGGATGGGCGATCAGCGATGAATTCAAGAAGCTGTCGAGTTTGAGCGGTGGCGGTGGCGAGCGCGCCATCATTCCGCATACGGTAACTGATGAGCACGGCAAGATAGGATCCAGCCGCGCGCCCGGTAACACGATTCCCGGCTCAGGTTATCAACCAGCGGCCGCACCTTCACTTGCGGCTGCTGCGTCAACCACCTACACAGCTGCACCAGCGGCGTCGCCAATGCCTGCGTCTGCACCCGCGCCAACACATGCACCTGTGAGCAGTCAACCGCCAGCCACACAGGCACCACCCTCACGCACGCCAGTGCGACCCGGTGCGTCCAGTGCACCGGGCGGCACGGTCAATGCCGATAGTGCAACGCGACCGGCAACACCACCGCCAAGTGCACCGGCATCACGTCCTGCTACCAGTGCCAGGCCCAGAAACAACAATCGGTTTTCTTCATTGTTCGGTACCCGGAGGCGATAAACATGACCATGCATAGCGGGCGAGGTTTTGCGGCGATCAACTACCCCATAGGGATGAACCTGGGAGGTGATCCATCGCAGGCATTGGTCCATTCGAATCCGGATGGCAAGTTCATGGTGACACTGTCATCCATTGATCTGGGTCAGGGCATGAAATCGGTGACGCGACAAATTGCCGCCGAGGCGCTCGGCATTCCGGTAGAAGACGTTTATGTCGATACCGCAGACAGTGATACCGGCCCACACTGCATGGGTTCTTTTGCATCCCGTGGCACACACCGGGTGGGCAACGCCGTGATCGCAGCGGCGACTGAAGCGCGCGGTGTCATGCTTGACGCGGCCGCTGAGGAGCTGGAAGTGAATCCCGAGGATCTGGAAACGGACGGGCGCGGGAACATCCATGTCAAAGGAGCGCCGTCGCGCTCGATCACGTCGGCTGAAGCGTGTGGTGCGGCTCAGTTCAAACAGGGCAAGACGGTTTCCGGTCGTGGCATTTTTCTGATTCCTACCTCAGACGTGAATCCGGAAACCGGTGAGATGACACCGGTGAGTTGTTTTGCACATGCAGCGCTGGTGGTGGATATCGAAGTCGATGACGAGACCGGCGAAGTGTTGGTCAAGGACATGCAGTCTGCGTATGAAGTTGGCCGTGCGCTGAATCCGAAGCTTGTGGAGCAGCAGCTGATTGGCGGTGCCTGGATGGGCATGAGCCACGCGCTCTACGAAACCACGGAGCCGCACTATCCTGAGCGTGACAACGGACCGGTTGATTTTAATGAATATCTGATGCCAGGCCCAGGTAATGTTGTGCCGCATCATATCTCGGTGCTGGAAAGGCCTGCGCCGGATGCGCCCTTTGGTGGAAAGGGACCGGGTGAGATGTGTGCCAACCCGGTACTACCGGCCATGGCAAACGCTGTGTATAACGCAGTGGGGGTGCGGGTAGATGAATTGCCCATCACGCCGGAGAAAATTCTGCGCGGCATAAAAGCCAATGGTGGTGCACGGCCGCAAGGGCGACCCGGGCAGCATTGAGATGCCGGTCAATTCCAACATCGTTGGCATAGACAATCCCGATACGCTGATAGCCGCGTTACGTGATGCGCAGTACCTGGCCGATCAAAGCCTGGCCACGGCCGCCTATCTGGCATTGGCACTTGGCAAGCCCCTGTTGCTGGAGGGTGCACCGGGCGTGGGTAAAACCGAAGCGGCCAAAGCGTTGTCGTCGGTGCTTTCGCGACAATTGATTCGCCTTCAGTGTTATGAGGGAATCGATGCTGCGGCGGCTTTGTACGAATGGAATTATCCTCGGCAAATGCTGGCCATTCGGCAAGCCGGCGACGAGTACGTCAATATCTATCAGGACGACTATCTGATAGCACGTCCCATGCTTGAAGTGTTGCAGTCGCCGCGCGACACGGTGTTGCTGCTGGATGAAATTGATCGTTCCGATCATGAGTTCGAAGCCTTCCTGCTGGAGTTTCTATCCGATTTTCAGATCTCCATTCCTGAACGAGGCAGCGTCAGAGCCAGTCAGCCCCCCGTGGTAATCCTGACCTCTAACCGAACACGAGAATTGCACGAGGCCTTACGCCGACGTTGCGTCTATCACTGGATCTCATACCCCGACCCGTTGCTGGAGGCGCAGATTGTCATGATGCGCGCCAGTACGGTCGTCTCGGCTACAGCACATGCCGTGGTTCAGGCAGTGGGCAAACTGCGCGCCGAACCCTTGGCCAAACCCCCCGGCGTGGCGGAGACGGTTGAATGGGCGGAAGCGGCCACCTTGTTGAATCAGCAGGGAGCCAACTGGCCCACCGCTTTCAAGCAAGCGATCGGTGTGGTGCTCAAGGATCAGGATGATCTGCTGTACATGGCAGACAAGATGGATGCATTGATCCAGGGGACGGCACATTGACTGGCACCGCTGCATTGCCGCAAGCCGCTGAGCCGTTCGTACGCTTCGCCAGTGTATTGCGAGCCAACGGATTTGCTGTTGCACCGGATCAGACGCAAACCTTCATCGAGTCGGTGGGCTTGCTGGGCCCGCGTTCCATGCAGGACATCTACTTTGCGGCGCGTGCCACGCTGGCACCTGCGCAAGAGCGTATTGATGATTTTGATGCGCTGTATCGCTGGGTTTTTCTGGGCCACTCGCTGACTGGCGCGAGCAGCGACTCGGCAGATGACGATGATGACTTGAGATCGTTTGACGAACGGGATGGATTGATGGACCCTCCCGAAGCGGACGACATGAACGAAGCCGGGATGCAGGCAACGGGGGCGGAAAATCTGACGATCCGGGATTTTTCTGTGCTGTCGGATGCGCAAACGCTGAGCCACTTTCGTCGCTACGGTTCAGCGGCATTACCGCGTCGTAAAACGTACCGACTGGCACC
>CALLPU010000305.1 GCA_938016235.1 uncultured Granulosicoccus sp.
CACGGGCAGCCGCCACCAGCAGTCTCAAGGCGCCGTAGAGATTGGATTTACCAGCACCATTGGCACCCGTCACAATGGTCAGGGCATTCATCGGCATCACGATGGAATGCAAGGATCGGTAGTTTTCGATGGCCAGTGTTCGAAGCATGAATTCAGGTGACCTTGCTCACATAGTTCTAGTAAGTTGCAGACGTATTCGATATTCTCCAACCTGGAATGACAATTGTCGACAACGCATATCATGCAGGGCTGCGCGCAGCTTCACACCAAAAGCCACGATCGGGATCGCTTCCGATTCGTACAGCCCACACCGACGACAACGTGCCATACCAACTGAACTACTCATAAAACCCACGGAGTTCAACACATTTAGAGGGGAATTAAATGAAACACATCATGACGGCTGTTGCCGCCTGCACATTTCTATCAGGCACAGCACTGGCACAAACCAATCTCGAAAAACTCGGCGCATTCAAAGTTACCGGTACAACAGACCATACCTTCATCGACCAGAGTGAAGAAGCTGGAGCATCTATCCGTTCCGTTCTGGAAGGCATTAATCTGCCGGAAGGTTTCAAGATCGAGCTTTATGCTTTAGTACCAGATGCGCGTCACATGGCCATGGCGCCTCAGGGCACCGTCTTGTTTGTCGGTACCAAGAAATCCAAGGTGTGGGCTGTCATGGATCGGAACCGCGATCGGGTTGCCGATGAAGTGAAGGACTTTGCACCGTCACTGGAATTTGACGTGCCTAATGGTGTGGCGTTTTCCAAAGACGGCTTTCTGTTTATCGCCGAACGCAATCGCGTCATGATGTACCCGGCTGCCGAATTCTTCCATGAAAGCCCGGACGTTGTCGCCGTGCCGATTGTTCCACAAGGCACGCTGATCCCGGTTGAGGAAGAGAGCTATAACCATACCGCACGCGTGGTCAAAGTGGGCCCGGACGACAAGCTCTACATATCACTGGGTCAACCATTCAACGTTGCTCCACCGGAAAAACTGGATCTCTATAACGAGACGGGCATAGGCGGCATCATCCGCATGGGCCGTGACGGGTCCGACAGAGAGGTCTACACCTACGGTGTTCGAAATTCGGTTGGGCACGACTTCCATCCGGAAACCGGTGAACTGTGGTGGACAGACAACCAGGTTGACGGCATGGGTGACGATATCCCACCGGGTGAAATCAATCGACAGACAGAAGCCGGGCAGCACTTCGGTCATCCCTGGTACGGAGGTGGATCTGTACGCACTGCCGACTACGAAGGTCAGGAAGTGCCTGTTGACGTGGTTATGCCCGTGGTGGAAACCATCGCACACGCGGCTGATCTGGGCATGACGTTCTACACCGGGAAAATGTTTCCTGAGAAATACAAGAATGCCATATTCTCCGCGCAGCACGGCTCCTGGAATCGAACAGAACCGGTCGGAGCTCGCGTCATGGTTACCATGATCGATGAAGAAGGCAATGCGACCACCGAGCCCTTTGCAGAAGGCTGGATTGATGAGAATGGTGAATACGACGGCAGGCCTGTTGACGTCGCTCAGATGAAGGATGGCTCTCTGCTGGTCTCTGATGACTTCGCGAATGCGATCTACCGTATTTCGTATTCAGAGTAACGTTAGCATTGCGTTAACGTTGTAACTTCGGGGCCGTTCATGCGACCACCACGGTTGCATGAACGGCCCGGTCAGTGTCAGTCACCACCGGCCTTTCGGCATCACCACGGCGGCCTTGTAAACGCCCGGCGACCCACTTCGCTAACGCTCTATCAGTTCCACATGAGCCGTCACATGAAAACAGCTATCTCATGAACACATCGACAGTCATTGCCGCAACCTGTCTCCTATTCAGCTTCAGCCCTTTTACAGCAACGTTTGCAGCCGACCCCGTCAATGGTCGTGCACTGTCGCGACAATGCACGGTATGTCACGGTAAGACCGGCGTAGCCAATGACCCCGAGGTGCCTAATCTGGCTGGCCAGTCTGCTTTTTATCTGGAGAAAAGCATGAAAGATTATCGGTCGGGTGTTCGCGAGGATCGGCGCATGACACTCATGGCGGCCAACCTCACCGATGATCAGATCAAGGATATTGCTGCGTGGTATGCCTCATTCAAAATAGAAGTAACGGTTCCGGAACAAGAGTAGGCTGCACCGAGCGCGAGTGTGAAAACACAACTCAGCGCAGCCCCGGCTCCGATTCGCCATCGGGCACGATAACCTACTGATTATCTACTCCGATCTCCACGATAGACTTCAACGTAGTGAACGCATTTTCGTTGTACGTGAACACCCGATCAATATAGGTCTCCGGCAAACGCGCACCGACGCGTACACGCTCTTCATGAGCGATCAGCAAAATGGCTTCCTCGGTATCCACGCTTTCGTCGTGGCGAAGAATCAGGGGCAGCGTGATCTCGATCATTTCCACGCCCTGAACCTCGATCAGCTTCCAGCGGCTACTCAGCATCTGTGTATCAGCATCGTTGGGCTCAGACTCGCCCGGTTTTTCCGGCTGCAACAAATCCTCTCCGACTACATCGACAGCATCCTGAGAAAGCCCTGACCGTGCCAACAGTTCACGGCAGTATTCCTTATCCAGCTGGCCGGGTACAAGGTCAGACTGCAAGGGCAAGCCGTTCTCGTCCACAACACGCTGATCGGCTTCGTTAAATCCCTGCTCATCAAACCCGTTGTCCAGTACGTACTGACACTGCTCAACCTCATCATACTCTGCCGGATAAATACCCGTTTCCGGACCAAACTCGACATCGTAGTCTTCTTCCCTGTCAACCAGATCGTAATTCTCTTCCTTGTCGACAGGCATGAATGGTTGTGCAGCCGGATGGTATGACGTCTGTGCCCAATGAACTTCACCGGTTGTTGGCAACGATCCATCATCCTGAGGCTGCGCCGTCAACTTCATCAGCGTCTCCTGACCAAATCCAGCTGTACGAGCTACCAGGCTGGTACCCACCAGACTCAGCTCCCTTACTTCACTCAATGAGCTCAAGTCATAAGACTGCCCATCATCACCGTACACAGCAACCACATTACAATTACCCATGGCATCCGCGCATTGTTCCTGATCCGTATCGGAGTACGGCGGGTGATCAAACATGACATAGGGGTGATACGTCTGTCGCACGCTGATCTTGTGAGTCAGAGCACCGGCCGAGAAATGCTCAGTCGTGTCGACAATATCGAACCACACAGGATCCGCACCGTCTTCGAGCAAATGATGTATGACCTTGTGTCCATCCAGTGCCTGCGTCGCCGCTTTCAACTCCATGGTGCCCTGGTCATTCGATACAACAGCAGATCCATCATCAGCAAACTCGATCTGCCCCTCAGGACCTTCCGACGCTACCTTGATCCACTGACCATCAACCAGTGCGTAATCTGCGTAGCCCAGATCCTGCTCACGATTCAACGCGGTCCAGCCACCGCTTCCGGGTTCGTAGTGATACTGCTCAGACACGATCGACTGGCTATCTGCACTGAGCTGCACCTTGCCGTAAAGCGCTTCACAGATCGGCATCGGATAGCCATTGACCAACTTTACATCCTGAGAGCCATCAACACTGTCTGCCAAAGGCTCCGCTGTCTGGTCAACATCAACATTGACATCCACGTCTTCCGGATAAATACCTGCTTCATCAAAAAAGCAATCAAATTCCATCCAGTAAATTCCGTCGCTCAACAACTGCTTCAAGTCTGATTCAACCAGCGTCGCAGGCCCCTTCGCCGCTTCGATCCTGTCTTCAACGTTATCTGCAGCATCAGCGGGACGCAGCGACTCGGCCAGCGCCTGCGGGTCAAACCTCTCGACGTCCTCTTCACCGAATTGTTCAGTGCCAGGCATAGTGTCGGATGCATTAACGATTTCAGCAACCTGTCGGGCAATCTGTGGCAGAAGATCTCGCACCTCGCTTCGTACGATGTCCCGGATTGCACGTTGGGTGTTGGCGTCCCCGGCCACATCAACACCTTTCGACACCGCAGCCGTCTCCACTTGTGTCTCGATATCTTTCATCAGACTGGCCACCACACGCGCCGTGTCATGCAAATATTGAAACCGCTCGGATTGTCCAGCAGCGCCATCAGTGGCCTTGGACGCTGCAACATAATCGACAAACAGGCTGACGTCCGTTTCATCGATGCCCAGGATATTCTTGACCGCCTTCTCTGCATCCTCTACATCCAGTGCAGGGTTTGCCCGAAGTTCCTGATGCACAAGTGTGGTAATGGGGCTCAGGAATTCCGGCTTGTCAGCCGGCGCTATGAATACAAGTGCCTGACCGACGGCTTCGCCAGTATCCTCATCGATAGCTTCAGCCGGAATCGCCGCAACGATAGGCTTGCTTTCGGCGCCTGCTGGTATTTCCAGATCGTAGACACCCCCTTCGCCACTGACAGCAGAGGGTTCATCAGCATCACAGCTGTCATTCTCGTTAAGATCAACGCACACCGTGGCACCGTTGATGTAGCCATCGGCCACACGCCCGGATACTGACGAGGCAGCCGCAACTTCACCCGCTCCACCACCGGTACCATTGGCAGCGCCTGTTAGCGGTTCCTGTGCACTCCCCTGCGTGCCGACGCTGCTGCCCTCACCACACGCGATCAGCACCATGGAAAGTGCCAGCGGCGAAGAGCGTTGTAAGAGTTTTTTCAAAGACATCTTCTTGCTCCGTTGTTTCGATTCCGATACGACGACAACGAGAACAACACTCGACTACAAGCTGGAGAAGAAAACGCTAAATCCATACAACCAGTCAACGTAAGAGACTCTTTGCCGATCACCTCATCCATCGACACAAGCCAGATTTTCTTAAACTAACCCGTTGCATCAAACCACCGCAGCATTGCGTTGAACAAGGCTGCAGGATCAACTGGCAACTAATTGAATATTCGACGAATTTAGGATCACCAAGAAACATGGAAGCGACACAGAACACCCTGGCTCAACAATACAAGCCCCGGTAATTAGTGTACTAGTGGGTCGTGCGGTTAAGTTACGACTAACGCTTATCAGACTCTTCGGCTGTCGACTCAGCGTCGACTATGGGAAAGTCTTCGTTGATCAGGATGCGCTCCGCAGCGCCATCCAGATCCTCGTATTGCTCGCTGCGCAGCGACCATAGAAAAGCCAGCAATGCCACGATGGCTAACGCCAGGGATACCGGAACCAGAAACAGATAGCTCACCTCGACGACCTCACGCTGTATACGGCCCGGATACAGCAGGCATCGGATTGCGAGAGTTTTGTTCTTCGCGCGACACCTGTGCCCTATCCAATGCACCCCGGATCCGTGCTAACCGCAAGGAATTGGCAACAACCAGCGCAGACGACATCGACATGGCAAGTGCCGCCACCAGTGGGGTCACATACCCTGCCATAGCCAAGGGTAGTGCAATGACGTTGTAGCCCACAGCAAAGCCCAGGTTCTGTTTCATGATACGTCTGGAACGCCTGGCAATCGCTATGGCTTCGGGTATAGCCGTCAGCCGATCTGCCAGCAGTATGAAATCACCAATACGTCGCGTCATGTTAGCCGCTGTTCCCGGCACGATAGACACGGTGGCAGCCGTTAACGCAGGACTGTCGTTAACACCATCTCCTATCATAACCACCGCGTTGTTCTTCAGCAATCTGGACCTTATATCAGACACCTTGTCCCACGGCTTGATGGCAGATTGATAATCGTTTACTCCCAGTGTTTCGGCAACGGATGTCACCACACTCTGTTGATCGCCAGACACGATCGACACGGAGATATTCAACGCCTTCATCTGTTGCACACAAGACACTGCATCTTGTCGCAGTGAGTCGTCAAACGCGAATCGGGCCAGAAACTGACCATCGCGTGAAAGCACAGAAGTCGGCTGAGGGGTATGAGATTCATCATCCAATTGCAAAGGTGCCGCCTGTGCTCTGTTGTGATGGATTTGACTCGATTGATGCTGGTTTAACGCCCAGGCTTCACTACCAAGACGATATACCACCCCATCATGCACCGCCTCAATACCTGCTCCCGGTACTGGCCTTAACGCTTCCGGGCGAAATTCAGCTTTAGCCGATGCAGGCGGTGCAACCGAATCGCTGGATAGTGTTGCATTGGCTATTGCTCTCGCATAAGGGTGATCAGATGCGTGACTCAGCGATTGCGCCAGATGAAACGCTTGCTCATCAAATGCGCTGGCCTGTGTATTGAGTGAGGCTTGGGATGTGGTGAGTGTTCCGGTTTTATCAAACACAGCAGCATCAACCAGCGCTAGCTGCTCAAGCGCCTGGCCGTTCTTCATGAGTACGCCTCGCTTTAACAGCTGCTGCCCAGCGATAACTCGCGCAATAGGCACAGCCAGCCCCAGAGCACACGGGCACGTAATGATCAGTATGGCTACTCCCACAGTCACTGATTGATACCAGTCCTGGGTTGCCCACAGCCAGCCCAGGAACCCCACCAAGGCAGCCAGATGCACAAACGGTGTGTAGTAAGCAACCACGCTATCAGCCAACTGATGATACTGACCTTTTTCATGATCAGCTTGCGACATTTCCTGTTCGATCCTTGACAGGTAAGACCCCTGCACATCGTCTATGGCTTCCACCAGCAATGGGCCATCGATATTCATGCAGCCTGAATACAACTGTGCTCCCCGGTCCACATCAATCGGCACACTTTCACCGGTCACAATAGACATATCAATAGCGGATGTGCCGTTAATCACTCGACAATCCAGCGGTATGCGTGTACCGGCGTCTACGCGTAGCTGGTCGCCTGGCATGACGTCTTCTATGGATCTGGCGACGGTGATTCCATCCTGCGGCAACACGACATTTGCCACCATCGGCTGCATCTGCTTCAGAGCACCCATGGCATCTCTGGCTCGCACTCTCATGCGAGTATCCAGTGTTCGGCCTATCAGTAGAAAGAACACCAGCATGATCGCCGCATCGAAATACACCTGATGCCCACCCGCGAACGTGTCATAGATACTGAGTAGCGTGGTCAGTACGATTCCCACACAGATAGGCACATCCATGTTGGTGGTTCCATGGCGCAATGCACGCCACGCCGACGTAAAAAATAGCCGGCTGGAAAATACCAACGCCGGGATGGTTATGATGGCCGACAGCAGATGGAACAGATGCCGCGTTTTATCATCAGCGCCCGACCATACAGACCACGAGAGCATCATGACGTTGCCGGCAGCAAAACCGGCAACAGCCAGTGCGCGCACCTGTTTCGACAATTCATCATCGCCGGTATCGTCCGGATCCAACTCGGCAAGCCGCGCACTGAACCCCGTCTTTTTCAGAATGTCTGTCAGTGGTGGGGGTTCAGACCCGCTATCCCATCGCACGCGCACACGGCGCGCTGTGAGATTAACGCGTGCCATGGACACACCGCTGGTTGCCATCAAGGCGCCTTCTATTTTCTGTATGCAACCGGCGCAGCGTATGTCGGGCACAGACAATACCACTTCAAGCTCAGCCGACCCCACGGGTTTGGCAGCCAGTCGAATAGCCTCGATATCATCAGCGCTGATGTGCTCCGACGTGTTCACGTCAGTGCGTTGATTCCGCCGGGACGGCTGGCATGAACACCGGTGTATCTGGCGTACCGCGTATGGCAACGTACGCATGCCAGGTGGCATGACCCAGCACCGGAAAAGCGACTATCAGGCCCAGAAAGCCGGTTAGCACGCTGAGCAGAAACAATACAAAAACAATGGAGCCCCAGCCCAGCATGACCGGTATGTTGTGCCAGATCAGCGTCATGCTGGCTCCCATGGCAGTGAACGCATCAGTTTTCTCGTTCAACAGCATCGGTACGGATAGCGCACTGATGGCAAACCCGAGTGCTGCGAATAGTGCGCCAAACACACTACCGACAAACAGCAGCCCCCACCCGTCAGGTGTGGTCAGCAGTGAGCGCAGCAAGTCGATGAATCCGGGAAACTGATGCATGCCGAAAAACAAGGCATAGATCAGCACTGCGGCACGCATCCACAACAGACACAGCAACAGGAGGATAAGGCCAATATAGAACATCTGGTGTGGCGAGCGTGCTTCCACTCGAATCATGCTATCGAGGCTGACAGGTTCGTCGCAGGCAAGCCTGCGGCTTTTCTCATACAACCCCATGGCCAGCGCTGGTCCCATCACCAGAAATGCACCCAGGGCCGGGAAAAACGCAAAGTCTGCATCAAGCAGAAAAAGGCCGCCGACCAATAGCAAAGAGACAAAGAATACGAAAACACCGTAAATCAGACTGGCACTGGTGTCACCGCTTTTAAAGTCGTCCCAGCCTTTCTCTAACCAGACGAAAGCATCGTCAGGTTTCAGATGACGATTCAGCGATACGGGACGGGGTATCGGTGGCTCAACGGCGGGCAATGAATCCATAGCTGCAGACTCTATGTTCGTTTAACAGGCAGACTTGGCTGCTGGGGCACTGTCGTACCCGGCAGCGTTCTGGGTTCCGACGCGCTCATGAGCCACGCAGCCAGGTTGCGAACTGATAGCCGTGCGTATCAGATTGACACTGGCAACGACAAACACGATAAACAGAATGCCTGCCAGCGTCAGCAGCACTTTCCACGCAGACGACGTGGTGGATGGCACTTGAAGGGATGGGTCGGATGCGTTGTTCATCAATCCAGTGTTGTTGTGTAAACCGCTAGCAGTTTGCGTTCGTACGGCTCAAGGCGTGCTTCCCAAGACGGCATGTGACCCTGCCTGCCGGACCAGATACTCTCGAATACGCTGTCTTTGTCGCTACCGTAAAGCCAATAGCGATCAACCAGGTTCGGCGTGCCTATGGACTGATTGCCTTTCAAATCAGTACCGTGGCAACCGGAGCAGGCCAGTTTATAAGTTGCTTGACCCGCCTTCAATCGTTTACTGGCATCACGCGTTCGCAAAACCGGCAAACGAGCCTCTGTTCGTACATAGGTCACAACGTCATCGATAGTACCAGCATCCAGAACACCCATTTGCCCGAAAGCAGGCATGATGGCATTGCGGGATTCAGGGTGCTCGCTGTTGATCCCGACTCGCAACGTCTCGTAAATCACTGTCGGATCATCACCCCAGAGCCACGACTCGTCCGCCAGGCTCGGATAACTCAGATTTCCAACACCCAGTCTGCCGTGACACATCGAGCAGTTGTCCTCAAACAGTCGCGCACCGCTATCATTCACTGCTGCCATCAGCGCATTGTCAAAGTAGATAGCCTCAAAGTCAGCAGCTTCCACAGACTGTATCCAACTGCGCTTCAACTTGTCGGCTTCGCGCGTTTGCTCAGCCAGCGTGGTGCGTTGATCAATACCCAGTTTACCGGGATAAAACCGATCGCCTAACGGCCACGACGGCATCAGATACCAGTAGGTAACAGCAAACAGGAAAGTACCGGCCAGGCAAATCAACACAATCCTGGGAATAGGCGTGTTTAGCTCCTTGATTCCGTTCCATTCGTGACCTGTTGTGGTGTAGCCGGAATGATTGTCCCGTTCTATCAGCGACATGGCTTATCCTGATCATCAAATATGCTGTTTGCTGCCTCATCGAACCGCTTCTTGTTAGCCGGCCTCAAGGCATAAACAAGCACAGCAATAAACAAGGCCAGGAGATAGAACAGCCCCCAGGACTTGGACAAATAAACCAGAAAACCAAATTCCATAGCTGTATTCGATGGTTATTGAGTTGAGGACGACTCTTGATACGGTAAAGCGGTTAAACGACCCAGTATTTGCAGGTAGGCTACCAGAGCATCCATCTCCGTCACGGTATCAGCCTTTCCATCAAACACACGCACGTTGGTCTCTTCACCATAACGTTCCATCAGCGCCTTGCTCGTCGAAAGTTCAGGCGTTGCCTGAGCTAACGCATCCTGCGTAGCATTGCTGATCATTGCGTCATCATAAGGCACACCCACTCGTCGCATGGCGTTCAGGTGCAGTGACAAATCTTGTGTATCCAGCGGGGTTCTGAGTAACCAGCGATAGGCGGGCATGATGGATTCAGGCACGACATCACGCGGGTTGTTCAAATGCATTGTATGCCAGTGATCAGAGTACTTTTCACCGAGTCGGGCAAGATCAGGGCCGGTGCGTTTGGAGCCCCACAACATGGGGTGGTCATACTGTGATTCTGCGGCCAACGAATACGGACCGTATCGATCAACATCATCTTTTAGCGTTCGAACCATTTGTGAATGGCAGGCGTAACAACCCTCTCGCATGTAGATGTTACGACCGGCAAGCTCCAACGGTGTGTACACCCGCATGTCTGGCGCAGACTCCACCGTCTCGTCTATCGAAAACAGCGGCGCTATTTCGAACAGACCACCAATTCCGGATACCAGAATAATGGCGAGCACCAGCGCTATGGAATTTTTCTCGATCCGATAATGCGTTTTTATGATCATGATTGAGGCGCGCCTGCTACTGGCAGATCCACGGCAGCAGCCCTGGTACTGGCATCACTCCGACTCGACTCTCTGCTGGCCTGTTTGATCGTCATGACAACATTGAGCAAGGCAAGGCATGCGCCGGTGAGAAACAGAAAGCCGCCAATACCCCGGGCGATGTAATACGGTTTCATCGCAATCATGGAATCAAGAAACGAGTAGGTCAATTCTCCGGATTCGTTATAGGTTCGCCACATCAACCCTTGCGTAATGCCTGCATTCCAGAGACTGATCAGGTAAATCAAGGTGCCACTCAATGCCAGCCAGAAATGTATTTCTACCAGGTACTTTGAATACATGCCTTTGCATTTGTACAGCCACGGAACCAGACTGTAAATTGATCCGAATACAATGAAAGCAACCCAACCCAACGCGCCCGAATGAACATGCCCTACGGTCCAGTCCGTGTAGTGCGACAGTGAATTCACCGGCCGGATCGCCATGAATGAGCCTTCGAATGTAGACAGGCCGTAAAACACGGCAGCTACCATCATGAAGCGTAGTGTGGCGTCATCGCGCACCCGGTGCCAGGCACCGTTCAACGTCAACAGGGCATTGGCTGCGGACCCCCACGATGGCACGATCAGCATGACTGAAAAACCAACGCCCAGTGTCTGAACCCATTGCGGCAACGCCGTGTAATGCAGGTGATGTGAGCCTGCCCACATGTACATGAACGTAATGCCCCAGAAACTGATGATGGACATGCGATACGAATAAATGGGCCTGCCTGCGCACTTGGGCAGGTAGTAGTACAGCATGCCCAAAAAGCCGGCTGTCAGGAAAAATGCAACGGCATTGTGGCCATACCACCATTGCGTCATGGCATCCTGAACACCCGAAAACAATGAATAGCTCTTGGTTGAACCGACAGCTATCGGAACTGCCAGATTGTTGACTGTATGGAGCACGGCCACTACCAGTATGAACGCCAGGTAGTACCAGTTCGCGACATAAATATGGGGCTCCTGACGCCTGGCCAATGTGCGCAGATACAGTACGAGATAGGCAACCCAGACAATCACCAGCCAGATATCCAGATACCATTCAGGCTCAGCATATTCTTTGGACTGCGTTATGCCCAGCGGATACCCGATGACCGCCAACAGACAAAACAGGTTGTATCCCAGCAGCACGAACCACGGACTGAACTGATCGGGCAATCGTGCCCGGCTGGTACGCTGAACCACGTGTAAAGACGTTGCAATCAGGGCGTTACCACCAAAGCCGAAAATCACACCCGTGGTATGCACCGGTCGTATTCGCCCAAAGCTGGCCCATGCCGCATCAAAGGTGGCGTCCGGATAGGCCATGAGCCAGGCAATCCAGTCACCTACCGCCATGCCAAATACCCCCCACACAAGGCAGAGCAGGATGCCTATTTTAGTGGGGTCGTCGTAGTATTCCTTGAGGCGCTCTGGCGAAGGTGCAGGGGCTTTCCGGTGCTTGAGCAGCAACGCGATGATGCCAGCGGTGTATAGCGCTGCGATAACACCATGAACAGCGATCAGATCCTGCCAACCGACGGCAGTGACCAGCAAACCAACCAACATGACCAGACCCGCTGCGCAGAGAGCCAGGTTACGTTCGCGAAACGATAATTGAGCAAGCATAGCCAAGCCCGAATACAGTTAAGCCCGGTAAGCGTCAGACCCCGTCTGGAGTTAAGACTCCACGTTACAGTACCTGCGTGAGGGCTTGTGCAACATATTTATCCAATAACCCCGACAGTAACACAGCCCAGTACAGCCTAAACACATCTCACGCAAGGCAGCTAACCTATGTGACTGCTCTACAAGGTAAAAAAAACTATCTATCGCCTATGCTTGGACGACACAATAACTAAGATGTCTGTGTGTTGACATAGAGTAATGTACAGTTTGCAGCGAAAGCTCAGACAATCTCCTGCCATCCAATAAAAAAGAATAGCGAAGCCAATGACTGCAAGACTGCTACTCATCTGCGTTGCAACAGCGTATTTTCTAACAGGCTGCGCGGGTACGGTAGCGCGGCCAACACCTGAAAGTAAACGCGACACAACCGGGCAATATGATGGCAAATGGCGCGTAACCGTTGCCAAAGGCCAAAACATCCAAACCATTCAAAACTGGAAATTTACCTGTGGCGACATGTCACACGAATTCGATATTGTCGTTAGAGACAGCAACATCGCATTAAACTCGGATGCCGGGAACGCCAGCGGCTATGTATCAACCAAAGGACAGTTCAAGATTTATCTGCCACTGCCCGGAAGAGCCGCAGCCGGTGGCACGTCAGACTCATCCATTAACAATGGAGAACGAAAACTGGTGCTGCGTGGAACGCTCGGTGGAAATAATACCGTCGGTTTCATCACTTACGGTATTGCCGACTTTGGTTATGCAGGCTGCACCTCCAAGGCAAATTTTACACGGTTGGACACCTGAACCAGTCATCCTGATTTTTTCACCTCGGCGCTCGGTCAAGAGCACCGACATCAAGGTTCGTCAGCGCTCTGCATTGGTTTACACTAGAACAATACGACGTATCCCCTCAGGAGTCATTCAGTGAAACTGGTACTTGTTCTACTTGCGGCATTGGCTCCTGGCATTGCTTTCAGTGCAGGTGATCCTGAAACCGGTAAGGCAAAATCTGCAACGTGCGCTGCCTGCCACGGCCCTGCCGGCATCAGCGCCAATCCTGAATGGCCCAATCTGGCAGGCCAGAAAGAAGCCTATCTGGTCTCGCAGCTGATGGCGTTTCGCAGCGGTGAGCGAAACAACGCGCTCATGTCACCTATGGCTGCGAATCTATCAGACGACGATATTGCGCATCTTGCCGCGTATTTTTCCTCTCTGGGAAATCAGTAATCCTGTTACGTCGAACCGGTAGACGTACAAACTGAATGCGCCTCACATACAGATACTCTGGCGGTAGTCGGTGATCAGAGCCGCCTGGGCTTGCCTGTGTGCTCTTGTCACCTTGCCGTGTTACGAGATCAAACAGGCCGCTAGCGAATGACGAGTACGGCAAACGATACCCGCACCAAACGGAACGTGGCAGTACTGGTGGCAGCACAAGCCATACTGGGTGCGCAGATGCCCATGTTGTTTGTTGTGGGCGGACTCGCCGGCGGTATGCTCGCTGACAACCCGTGTTTCGCTACTCTGCCAATCTCGCTCATCGTATTCGGCTCGATGAGTACGGCGCCGTGGCTTTCACCCTTGATGCAGCGTTACGGTCGACGGGCAGGATTTTTTATCGGCGCAGCCGGTGGAGCCCTGGGCGCGGGCATTTCCGCATACGCCCTGTACATCAACTCATTTCACGTCTTCCTGATTGGCTCATACTTCACGGGTATCTACATGTCAGCGCAGGGGTTTTATCGTTTTGCTGCTGCAGATTCGGCGTCTGCCGAGTTTCGACCAAAGGCCATTTCGTATGTCATGTCGGGGGGCCTTCTCTCAGCGATTGTGGGACCTCAGCTCAATAAGCTCGTGTTTGATGCCACTTACCTACCGGTGTTTGGAGGCATATTCCTGCCGAACCCGTTTATGGGAACGTATCTGGCCATCATCGGGTTGAACCTGATTGGGATGTTTTTATTTCTACTGCTGGATTTACCCGACCCTGATAAAGCTGACGATAAAGCACACCATGGTGCAACCGTCAGAACCAAAATGGAGCTTCTGCGCACGCCCACCGTACTCGTGGCTATCATCTGCGCGATGGTGTCGTACTCGCTGATGAACCTGGTCATGACCTCCACACCCCTGGCAGTTCTGGGGTGCGGATTTACCGGAAACAATGCCAACGATATTGTCTCTGCACACGTTCTGGCGATGTTTATCCCCTCTTTTTTCACCGGGCACTTGATCGTGCGTTTCGGAACGACTCGCGTCATATCTGCCGGCCTGATCATTCTCGCGTTAGCCGGTATCACTGCACTCGCGGGTGTCACCCTGGGTAATTTTTTTGTCGCCCTCATTCTTCTGGGAATTGGCTGGAATTTCGGTTTCGTGGGTGCAACCAGTCTATTGGCAACCACGCATGCTTCTCACGAACGCGGCAGAGCACAAGGCCTGAATGACATGATGGTGTTTGGCTGCGTGACCGTGGCAAGCCTGGCATCAGGCGGGCTGATGAACTGCGCAGGCGGTACCGCAACCGCCGGCTGGCACGCAGTCAATATTGCCATGCTGCCGTTTCTGATACTCGCCGGTAGCGCGCTGGTCTGGTTGACGCTAGTAGGGACGCGAAACAAGCGACCATCTGCATAGCGCTACGTGTTTACCGCCCTGGTTGTGGTAGTTGTTTAACCTGAAAGTCGCTGTTCTAGCGAAATTCCCGGGAATTCACCTGATCCTGATGCGGTGTTTCTGCCAATCCTGGATTGATCAGATTTTCATAGCGATCAGGGGCCGGGCCAAAGAATGTGGGGCGTTGCGTTTCTGATTTCACATCTTCACTGTCAGCGGGGACAACAGGTGGAGCGACTGGCACCGACACCGGAGGTTCAGACACCACATAGCTGCCAACCGGAACATTCGTGATGTTGTACACCGTTGCCTTGTTATCGTCGCGATCACGCAGAGCCGCTCTGGCTTCTGCCAACTCAACTTCTCGAGCCAACAGATCAGATTCCAGAACCAGAGTTTCCCATTCCAGCTGTGCGGTTCTTTCCCTGAGTTGATGGACACTGAGCAACTGATGGTCCAACTCGGCCTGCAACCGTTTGTACTGATCCGCCGTGTAGAGATCCTTGCCCGTATCGGGAATTGTGCTGGCCGTGGGTTCTGAGCGGCGAATCAATGTCGTGTTTACAGGGCGAAGCAGCGAGTTGAATGCCAAATCATCAGTCGGAATGCTTACTACACCGATAGTGGCAGGCACTTTTGTTCGGCCAGTGACGCGCAACAATGACAGCACCGTGTCTTCTCCGAACTGCAGACGCTGGCCAGCTACAAAGCATCCAACTAGCAGCGCGATCGAAGCTACCAGGACTATTGCGCGCCTGAGCATGAGCCTCGTCGAATTCTCACAAGTTCAATATCCATTTGATGCATGACAGACCGCACTGCGGCAGGCAAAATCATTGTTCAGTGTCGCCGTGATTCTGAACAATCAGCCGTATCGACAGCTTGATCGGCAGAACCACGTCAGCGTCAAAAGTTTAACGGAAATCGCGTGCTGATGGTGCATTCTTGTGCGCGGCTGCCGAACTATTGAAATTCGAAAGCGCAAAGAAGCTTGAGAATTGCCGGCAAGGTATGGGCCTTGGACTTTCTACTTTTTTCCGGGGCAGAAAAAAGCTCAATCTAGAGCTATATCTGTTGGACGTCCATGCTGGATTCAGCTGGTAAGCATTGAATCAATTCCCGGTTATGAAGAGCGATGAACATGTACCGCGCAAGGTGCATGTCGTACAACTCGGGCAGCAGTTGAACCCAGTAGATAGTCGCCCAAGCCCGGTTTATGTGATCCGATAACAATGCAATCAATTTCATTGTTGTTTGCATAGTCGACGATTGTCCTGTGAGTGTGCCCTTTCACCAGCTCAGCCTTAATATCGTCTATTCCGGCAAGTTTTTCATGCAATCTACGTTTTGCCGACTCGAATCCCTTTTTCACGATCGAATCATCGAGATAAACACTGACAGAGCTGGGTGGAGCCTCATAGACGTGAATCGCGATAATCTCTCCACCCCCGTTTTTCGATAACAACTTCGCGATTGCAAGCGTTTGCGGTGAAATGTCATGATCCAATGCCATTGGAACCAGTATTTTTCGGTACATTGATTGTCTCCCATGAATTTCCCGGAATGGAAAATGGCCTTTGAAGTCCACTAACTCTACAAACATAAAGTGGGTGGCGAATAAATTCCTTTGAATCCCTATTTTACTCGGCTCATCGTGGGCCACGCTCCACGGAGTCACGGATACGCCCAGTCACCAACTACGCGTGATGAAAAAATGCTCCTGCGTTTTTGAGCACA
>CALLPU010000306.1 GCA_938016235.1 uncultured Granulosicoccus sp.
CTGACGATGCCAATCCGTTAATGTCCCTGGTGCCGAGATCCGTGGCCGCCAAATCATTGACTTTGCCGTTAATTGCGTTGCCTGAAGTACAGAACGTTTTTGAACTGGGCGGGTCAAACTACCGCAACGCATTGGCAAGCCACCAGATAGTGGTCGAGCAGATTCTGACATTCCCCAATGACTCGTTAAGGCTCGGTAAGACCAACAAACAGTTGATAGAGCAGATGGTTGAACGGTTTGACCCGACCACTGATCTGTTTTCCGTGATTGGATGTTCACTGGGACCCACGCGGGTGAAAGGTGGAAATGCAGCGCTGGCACTGGGGCGCGCCAGTCGCGTGCGAGAAGCGCTATTGTTCGCCGGTGTGTCGCAAGCCAGGATTCTTGACGAAGGGTGCTGGGCAGGGGATAGTGCGGACAACACGTTACCGCCACGCGGCGTTGTCATTACTCTGAACCGGCAATCTTGAAGCCCGTAGAATTTATTCGATTAAATGTGGATGGCCTGATGTTGACAACACCTCGTTTGAGCGCGGCATGGACCAAGTGCATCGTGACCTTATTGTTGTGTCTGACTGTGTACCCGCTACACGCATTTCAGCTTCAGTCTCTGGATGCCAGTCGCGTGAATCTGAATGATTACGTGGGTGATGGCCGTTGGACGCTGGTCATGTTCTGGTCAACCGACTGCATACCGTGTGAAGAACAGAAACCCATGATTGAAGCCTTTCATCGTGATCATCATGACTCTGACGCCAAAGTGGTGGGGATTGCGCTGGATGGGATGGAAAAACTACCGGGTATCCAGAAGCTGGTCGATCATCACCAGCCCAGTTATCCCAACCTGGTGGTATTCACCGATGTGTTTCATCGACAGTACAAGGAGCTGACGGGCAAGGATTTTCGCGCAACTCCCACCTACTTGCTGTACGACCCCCAGGGAGCACTGGCCGGTGCGCGGGCGGGTCGCATTGAGCGGGCGATGATCGAATCTATCGTATCTGGCCGGTAACGCGCAGTCTCAAGCCTTAACTGGCTGTGCTGATAGCCTGCGAATTATTGTCAGAATCATCGGGCGGTTGCTGAGTTTGCGCGGCAAACGCCCAGACATTCATCTGCGTCGACAGAGCTGCGCCAACAATCGTGGCAAAGGAGACGTCGGCAGCATCCCTGCCTGAACCGATTCTGACCAGCCCGCTAACTGGTGCCAGTTTGGTTGCATCAAACAGAAACCAGGCATTTCCCAGATAGGCTTCGAAAAACCCGTGGAAATCTGGCGGCTGGAGGTCTTTGGCGTAACCAGCCACATAGCGTGCGGGTATGCCCAGGGCTCTGCACAGAGTAATGCAAAGGTGCGCATAATCCCGACACACACCGGTTCTGGTAATCAGGACGTCACAGGCTGTTGTTGAGGGTCCTGTGGTGCCAGGTTCATACGACAGATAGTCGTTCACCCAATCAACAATGCTTTGCACACGGGTGTGGCCGGGTTCAACATGTTGAAATTCATCCCAGGCAAACCGAGCCAGTTTGTCTGACTCGCAATAGCGGCTGGGGTACAGAAACGTCAGTATGTCCGCTGGCAGATTCTCGTAGCGGGTTTCATTGAGTTGCCGGGTGTCTCGTTGCATCTGATTGAGTTTGACCGTAGCCCGATAATGCACGGTGATGAAGCCGGGCTGTACGGATAGCCGATACATGCGGTTGCCCGAAGCACTGGGTTGGCAGGTTTCCAGCGTCAGTTCCGGGTTGGTGCTGATTGATTCGGTTTCGATGGCTTGATGCTCATTCTCGGCTACCGCAATCTGAAACAGAAAATTGGTAGGGGCATTAATCTGATAGTCGAGTGTGCAGCCAACGTTGATTAAATCCATAGTGGGGTTACCCAAGGGTGATCGAACACCATTACTGACGGTAGAGCATGCTATCGCGCAGCATCCCGGATGAACGGGAGGCTGTAAATTATGCGGATATGCTGAGCCCCGATAGCCGATTGCCGATAGATTCTCAGTGCATCAGCGAGCTCAGTGCACGGTAAGCCGCCTGGTAGCGTTCATGTTGTTCCGAAAAACTCGCATGGTTTCCATCAGGCTCAACACTGTGGTGCACCGCCGGTGGTGTGCAGACCGATATTGGGGATGCATTTTCAGCGGCGATCATGCCCAGACGAGCAGCGCCCAGGCTTGCGCCAAAATCCCCGTCGGCAGGAACGTCCAACGGTAAGTTCAGGGTGTTGGCGATTACCTGCAGCCAGTATTCGGATTTGGCGCCGCCGCCAATGGCCGCTGCTCTGGTCAGTTCTGTACCGGCTGCTTGCAAGGCCAATTGACAATCGCGAAACGCAAAGGCAACGCCTTGCAAAACGGCTCTTGTCATTTCCCGGGTATCGGTTGAGTGCTTTAGTCCGATGAACACGCCACGCGCGTTAGCATCGTTGATGGGGGTTCGTTCACCACCCAGGTACGGCAGGAAGATCACATCGGTGGGTTCGGCAGAACGTGCATCCAGCTCCGAGGTTAACGCCTGCGGTGAGGATTGCACCACACCGGATAACCAGTTCAACGCATCCGTTGCCGCAAGGATCACCCCCATCTGATGCCAGGTGTCGGGAATGGCATGACAGAAGGCATGAACAGCGCTTTGTGCATTGGGCTGGTAGCGATCATTGGCAGCAAAGAGCACGCCGGAGGTCCCCAGCGACACAAACGCACTGCCCACCGCAACGGTTCCCATACCGCACGCGCTCGCCGCATTGTCACCGGCACCACCGGCCACCACGACATTAGCCTGCATGCCGTAACGATTGGCCAGCTCCTTTCTCAGTTCACCGGATACCTGTGTTCCCTCAACCAGACGAGGCATCTGCTCTCTGTCAAGACCCGTTGCGCTGAGCAAGGTATCTGACCAGCTGCGTTGACCCACATCGAGCCACCCCGTGCCGGCTGCATCGGAGAGATCAGCCACGTGTTCACCGGTTAGCCATAAGCGTGCATAGTCTTTTGGTAAAAGCACTTTGGCTATTTGCTGGAAAATGGCCGGCTCATTCTCTGCAACCCACGCCACCTTGGGTGCAGTAAAGCCCGGGAACAGTATGTTGCCTGCAATCGTGCGCGATGTATCTGTATCGAGCCTGCTGGCCTGTTCATGGCTGCGAGTGTCATTCCACAGCATGCATGGGCGCAGGATGTTGTCATCAGAATCCAGCAGCGTGGCACCGTGCATGTGGCCTGACAACCCAATGCCGCGAACGGCGGAGAGTTGTGCAGCGTGGCTTTGCTGTAACGCGTTGAGCGTATGCTCGATGGCGCTGATCCAGTGCGCCGGATCCTGCTCAGACCAGCCGTCATGCGGTCGGCTGACCGATAGCGCCGCGCTGTGACTCGCCAGTATCTCTTGCGCTTCGTTCATCAGAACACTTTTGACGCTGGATGTTCCCAAATCTATGCCCAGGTACATACTGTTTCATTCCGCCTTTGAGTTGTTTGAAGAGGGCCGTGCAAACCACTGGCTCACGACATTCCTGCCGCGCTCTATGACCACATGATGATTGGCAAACAGCTTGTAGGGTGCACTCCATTCGCCATCGGGCCATTGAACACGCAGCGTGGCGCGCGTTGCAACGCCCAGACCTGCGTGCACAAACCCGGTGTTTCCCGAGGCATGTCCGCCACCGACACGGATACGTCGCGTCTGTACGCGGTTACCGGTCTTGATTGACAATCGTGCTCCTACCGCATGACGATTATGTCCTGCCTGCGATAGCTCTATCTTCAACCAGTTGCCACCTTGACGTACACCGTGTTCGCTGTGCAT
>CALLPU010000307.1 GCA_938016235.1 uncultured Granulosicoccus sp.
GATTAGTGGTGTTCCAATTGGTGGCCCACTTGGAATAAATCAATCAATATTTATATATTTTTCAACCACTTACGCAACATATTTGGCGGAGAGGGAGGGATTCGAACCCCCGGACCTTTGACAGTCAACGGTTTTCAAGACCGCCGCATTCGACCACTCTGCCACCTCTCCGACCCGGCGGATTCTACAAGATTACGGCGCATATGTGCAGCTTACGTGACATATCGGGCACTATTAGTGCCCGAGACGGTCCGATCCTTGACTTGAAAGTGCCGGATTGGTCACTATCTTCCGAATCACAACAGGCGGGCGGCTTTCAACGTTTTTTCGACGCTTATCTGCGGGAAATACGTGTGATCCAGTGTCGCTGGAACGCTCTAGAAGGTTATAGTGTCACCATCATCCAAATCTGGGTGTCATTTTTCACCCCTGGGTAATTAACGAGGAGTTTTACAGGTATGCAAAGCACCAACTCAATCACACAGTCGGCAGAGGGAATTCTCTCCACCAACCGTGTATTGCGTAACACTTACGCACTGCTGGCCGCAACACTGCTGTTCAGTGCAGTGATGGCTGCTGTATCCATGGCAATTGCGCCGCCGCGCGGCATGGCACTCATTTCCACGCTCGGCGCTCTCGGCGTACTGATGTTCGTCTTGCCTAAATTCGAAAATTCTGCCTCTGGCGTTGGGATCGTATTTCTCGGCACAGGCTTGCTCGGATTCGGGCTTGGACCCATGCTAAACGCCTACGCCTCACTGCCAAACGGCTCTACTATCGTAGCGACTGCCATGGGCGGAACCGGCGTGATCTTTCTGGCGCTCAGCTCATACGTGCTGACTACCAAGAAAAGCTTTGATTTCATGGGCGGAATGCTGTTCGTCGGCCTGATGGTGGTCTTCGGCGCCATGATTATCAATATCTTTGCGCAAATCCCTGCACTGTCCATCGCTTTGTCGGCCGGCATCGTGCTACTGATGAGCGGTTTTATCCTTTTCGACACCAGCCGTATAGTCAATGGCGGCGAGACTAACTACATACGCGCTACCGTCTCCATGTTTCTGAACATCTTCAACCTGTTCACCAGCTTGCTGCACCTGCTGGGTATCATGAGCGACGACTAACCCTTCGCTAGCACGTCCGGAGGCCAATCGCGGCCTCCAAAACGCTCGGGCCACATTCGCTGTGGCCCGAGCGCGTTTTCAAAGCCAGAATCATTTGACTGCGGTCCATCCAGCGGTCGTGCGATCCACTGGCAGTTTCTGTTCACCAATGCCTGTGTAGCCCCCCTAACAGGCAAACATCGAGGTAATGGCTGTGAGTGACAATCTCTGGTTTCAGATACCCATAGCGATTGTTCTGGGGTTCATGCTCTGGCGGATGTACCCCGTGGCGGTGCACTGGGTCAAGAATGGCCCGAAAGGCTCTTCCAAGGAGTGGCTCAACGTATCCATGCTGCTGGCAGCGGTTGTGCTTTTCGTTACCTTTCTGATCGTCGTCGTTAGAGGCTAGTCAATCAGACGGTGGCAGCTCAAACGTTGCCACGATAGGCGCATGATCTGACGATCGATAATGCGACAGCGATTGCACAGACCGTAACGTCAGTCCACGATAAAACACATGATCCAGATGCTGGTTCATGTGGGCTAACCGACTCTGCCGCTGCATGGCAGCTTCGAGAAGCCCGGCATCGGCTGCCACTTTGAAAAAGTGATCAAGCCGCTTGGGGTTCCAGGTATTGAAATCGCCAGCCATGATCACAGGGCCTTTGTGAGGCAACATGGCGGCACTTAACTGATCCAGCTGTTCCACGTACTTTTGCACGCCCACAAAGTTGATGGCGTGCATGTTCAGCACCAGAAGGCGCTCGGCAGAATCGGCTAGCGCGTATTCGGTGCTGAGCAGTAGCTTCTGGGTTTGTGACACCGGCTCCGCGTGGGGCGACAGGTAAAAGTGCTGACCTATTGTCGCTGCCACGGAGCCTGTCTTGATGCCATGCTCCACCGCTGTGGATCGGTGCCGAAAACTACGCGCCATCACCCATTGAAAGCCATCACGTTGTTCAAAAATGGCATCTGAGGGTGCATTCAGAATAGACTCTTGCAGCAACACAAGGTCGCGATCAGCCACCAGCGAGGAGAAATCGCTGATCCAGTTGTTTCGCCTAGCTTTATAGACATTCCAAACCAGGCAACGAATCACTGGCCCGAGCGATTCCCGAGTCGCCTCACCGACCTCGCGCAGGTCATCATCGGCGGTGAAGCATTCAGGTAGCAGTCGTCGAATCATGCGATGGGCGAAGGCGGCATGAAGTGCCTAAAGGTAAGGTGAAAACAATCTGAAAAATTTGTTACGCAATCGTCGCAACCCGTGTTCATTGTTGTTGAGTACCACCGAGCTGGATGCCGCCAGTTTGTTATCCATGATACGGGCAATGGCCTGATTCAATGGACGGTCGTAGCACTCCAGATTTATTTCGAAGTTCAGCTCCAACGAACGTGCATCCCAGTTACTTGAACCGATCATGCTCCAGTAGTCATCCACCAGAAACAGTTTACTGTGGTCGAAGGGGGCCACAGACTCATGCAGCCGTACACCCTGACTCAGCAGTTGCCGGTGGTTAGCCCGCATGGCCCACCCGACAAAAGGCAGGTTG
>CALLPU010000308.1 GCA_938016235.1 uncultured Granulosicoccus sp.
TTCGGCACGTCAAATTCCAGCGTTGGCTTCATGCAGCAGGGCGTGCCGTGTCTGGTGGAATTTGGTGATGATGGGTCTTCCGTGCCCAGCGCGATATTCTACTCATCGGAATCACCCGAAACGCTGTACGGAAAGCAGGCAGTCGGCGAATATCGCGCGGGTGTTGAAGGCCGACTATTACGCTCGTTAAAGTCTGTGCTGGGTTCATCGCTGATGACGGAGAAGACCACCATCCGGAATCGGCGGGTGCAGTTTACCGACATCATCCAGGATTTTTTCGGATACCTGAATGGTGCGTTGACGCAGGCGGTAAAAGCGCCAGTTGGTAGCATCGTGCTCGGGCGCCCTGTGCACTTTGTAGATGATGATGAGCAGCGCGATCGTGAGGCGGAACAGCAACTGCGCCGCATTGCTGAAAATGCCGGATTTCAGCACGTGGAGTTTCAGTATGAACCGATTGCTGCAGCTCTGAACTACGAACGTTCGCTAACCCGTGAACAACTGGCGCTGGTGGTAGACATTGGCGGGGGCACCGCAGATTTTACACTTATACGGTTGTCCCCTGATCGGCAAAACAAGGTTGATCGCAATGCAGATATTCTAGCCACTCGTGGTGTGCATATTGGCGGTACGCATTTTGACCGCCTGCTGAGTCTGCAAGCCATCATGCCGTTGCTGGGTATGGGGACGGGTGTCAAACAGTCGGATCGTCTGTTACCGGGTTCGCTCTATTTTGATCTGGCTACCTGGCATCGTATTCCTCTGCTGTACAACTCTGCTACCCGTCAGCGCATCGCGCAGATGATGCTGGATGCCGAAGAGCCGGACAAGGTACAGCGCCTGCGGGACGTGGTGCACCATCATCTTGGCCATGAACTGGCAGCAGAAGTGGAACAGGTGAAGATACAACTGTCGGGCCAGGATCAGGCATCCCTGTCATTAGCCGCGGCATCGTCGCAGATCAGTGCACCGCTTCAACGGCATGAGTTTGAGGCTGCAATCCAGGGTGCCGTAGACAATCTGATTGTCTGTGTTGATGATTGCCTGCACGGGGCAGGTGTCAAGGCCGCAGCCGTTACCCGAATTTTTTATACCGGCGGTTCGTCATCCGTTCCGATGTTGCAAAATCGTATTGGTGCGCTGTTTCCTGGGGCTAATCAGGTGCAAGGTGATCGATTTGGCAGCGTTGGCCTGGGCCTGACCATTGATGCAGATCGCAAGTTTTCCTAACGCTGCGCCTGCACTTCCAGCAAGGATTCAAGCGCTGTCGAGTCAAGCGAAAACAGACGGGCAGTGTCCAGTATTTGTCTGATTGTTTCCGGGTCTACCGGGATCCCTTGAGCTTGTCGGAACTGGCGGCTGTTGATTTCCGGTTCACCGGGCAGTAGCACTTCATCGGTGCCAACCGCCGGTGAGCGCGACTTGATGAAATCATAAAAATCCAGCGTGCGCCTCGCGACGTTGTCCGGGTCATCAAATGCCGCTGGATCAATAATGATGGAAAACATGTTGTTTATGACACCGCGCGGCAGATGCTCCATGGTGGCCACGGTGTCGTCGCTTGCCAGCGCGCCTGCCAGTAATTCCACGAAAATACCCAGGCCAGATCCCTTGTGTGCACCAAAGGCCGACAGCGCACCTTCGCGATGATTGGCCATGGGGTCTGGGTCCCGCGTTTCCAGCCCGTCGCTGTTAACCAGACAACCTGGGGGCATTTGCTCACCTTTGTTGCTGGCCACGCGTACCTTGCCGAAGGCAACTGTACTGGTCGCAATGTCCAGTAGCGGTTTGGCCTTGCCATCAACCGGCATCGCCATGCTGATCGGGTTTGTGGAGAAACCGCTCTCACGGGCCCCATACGGAGCAACGATGGGTGCATGACCCACCACGTTCACCATATGGATGGAGACATAACCGCGAGCTGCACAATACTCAGAGTAGGTACCAACTCGCGATACGTGCCCTGAGTTTCGGAGGCCCAGTAATGCTACCTTGTGTTCCGGCACGCTGTTCATGGCGTGGTCCAGCGCAAGCAGTGCCATCCGATGACCAAAACCTCGCTTTGCATCCACCACTGAAATGGCACCGGCAGGTGGATTCAATACAGGTTGCTGATTCGGGATCAGGTTGCCGTCGATTACTTGTTCACCGTAAAGAGGTAGCATCCCGATGCCGTGTGAGTCATGGCCGGTAAGGTTGGCGTCTGTGAGGTGTTCTGCAACCACTCGGGCTTCGTTATCATCACAGCCGAAACCTGTCAGTACCGTTTTGGCAAAGTTCGTTATCGAGGTGCTGGTATAGTTTACGCTGGTGTTCAATATCGCCCCCTGACCCGCCTGGTTTTTGCACAACGCACAGTGTACGCGTTCACTGTTGGCAATACTGAATCTGTCTGAACCCTTTTGGAACACAACTATGTTGAAGTTTGGCGTTTTATCCACTGCCCGTATCGGATCGGAGCATGTCATCCCTGCCATCCAGCAAGCAGAGAATGCGCAGCTAGTCGGTATCGCGTCCCGCGACCCGAAGCGGGCGGCTAAAATGGCCACACGTTTTAATGTGGCCCAGTCGTTCGGTAGCTACGAGGATTTACTGGCGTCGCCGGATATCGACGCGGTCTACATTCCGTTGCCAACCTCACAGCACGTCGAGTGGGCGCTGAAATCCATTCAGGCCGGTAAGCATGTGCTGGTTGAAAAACCGTTGGCACTGAAAGCTGTGGACATCAACAAACTCATCAAGGCACGTGACAAGGCGGGCGTCGTTGTGGCTGAAGCCTTCATGGTCACCCAACACCCGCAGTGGCTCAAAGTCAAAGAGCTACTGGAGAAAAAGACCGTGGGCTCGCTGCGCCGCATTGAATCCTCGTTTACCTATTTCAACCGCGATAGCAAGAACATGCGCAACCGGCCTGAGCTAGGCGGCGGTGCATTGCCTGATATCGGCGTGTATCCCACCGTGTGTGCTCGCTTCGCAACAGGTCTGGAGCCGGTTAGTGTCACTGCCCATGTCGAGTTTGATCCTGATTTCAACACCGACCGATACGCCAGCGTGCAGCTCAATTTCAAGGGTGTGGACATGAGCTTTTACGTGTCCACTCAGATGGCCAATCGTCAAACCATGGTTTTCCACGGTGACAAGGGCTTCATTGAGGTGAGTGCGCCGTTTAATTCCAACCTGTATGAAGGGGATGAGGTGCGTGTCCATAATGCGAAACATTCGGAAACACGGGTGTACCGCTACACAGGTGTTAATCAGTACCGTTGCCAGATAGAAGCATTTGCCCGCAAGGTGTCGGGCAAATCGCAGTACTGCTTTACGCTTGAGGAATCGGTATTGAATCAGAAAGTCATTGATGCCATCTACAAGGCTGGCAAAACCCGTAAACGCGTAACGGTCTGATCGGGCCGAGCACCCAGCGGTTGATTCCCTAAACGGTATATTGCTGGAATGAGCGCGAAGCTCGCCAATCGGTTTACAACGGTTTACTGATTGGCGAGAACGTCCCAGCAGGCGCCCATCGTGTGATAGTCGGTTTTTCCAGGGGGCGATTTCAAGTTATCCACGGCAGAGCCGTCGCGGTTTCGTATCCGGAACCAGGCCCCTTGATCATGATCAATCAGATGCTGCCAGCTGTATTGCCACAACCGTTCGTAATCGTTGAGATACCGCTGTTCGCCCGTGTGCTTGTATAAGCGCCAGGCGGCGGCAAAGGCCTCCGCGTGTACCCAGAAGTATTTATGAGCGTCGCAGAATGCTCCATCCGGAGCGAAGCCGTAAACGAGGCCCTCGTGCTCTGCGTCCCAGCCCTGGGTCATGGCAACGTCAAAGAGTGCCTCAGCCCGCTTGACCCATAGCGAATGCGGTTGCCAGTGATTCAATTCCAGCAGCAGCTTTGACCATTCAACCTGGTGTCCGGGTTGAAACCCCCAGGGCTTGAACAAATCATCCGGCTTATCGATGTTGTATTGCATATCGCACTGCCAGTCTGTGTCGTAGTGCTCCCAGATCTTGCCATCGTTGATGGCTGCCAGATCAACGGCAAACCGCTTTGCCAGCAACGCGGCACGGTCCAGATAACGTGTGTTGCCGGTGGCTTTCATGGCCAGTAGCAAGGCTTCGCACATGTGCATGTTGGCGTTCTGTCCGCGATAGGGATCCAGCGTGGCGAGCGAAGCGTCTCGCTCATCGGCATAAGCGCCGGCGGAGCTATCCCAGAAATAATCCTCCATGAAATCCCAGATATCGTCGATGGTCTTGCTGTGCTCTTGTACACCTGCAATGACCAGGCTGGCAGCGGCCAGCATGACAAATGCGTGACCGTAGGCCATGGCCCGGCCATCGGTAACGACACCGTTTTCAATCACCCACGCGTAGTGCCCGCTGGGTTGCCTGTGCACGCGTTGAATAAAATCCATCCCTTCCTGAGCCCATTGAAGGTGCTCGTTGGACGCTGACGCAGATCCCGTTGAAGACGCTGCGTTGACGTGCGCCGTGGCGTAATTGAAAACGAAGCGGGTGGAACTGACCAGATGTCGCATACCTTGGTCGTACACGGTTCCGTCATCCAGAAAACACTGATGGAACCCACCGTCTGCGGCGCGAACGTGCGGCCGGTAGAAGGCCAGTATCGACTGGATGTGGTCGTTGAGGAAGGCAGGCGAGCTGAAATCTGGAAAGGATGTCTGGTTCATCACTGGAGTATACAATGTCGCACCACTTGATCAGCTGGCTTCTCAGAGGAACCCCATCCATGCCATTGTCGATGAACCGTGATGTGTTCATAACCTGTGCTGTCACCGGTGCGGGTGCCACTCAGGACAAAAGCCCGCACGTGCCGCGCTCGCCGCAGCAAATTGCCGACAGCGCCATTGAAGCGGCGAAAGCCGGTGCTGCTATTGTGCATTGCCATGTGCGAGATCCTGATACCGGCGCCCCGTGTCGGGACGTGTCGCTGTATCGGGAGGTCACGCAGCGCATCCGGGATTCCTCGGTGGATGTGGTGTTAAACCTCACCGGGGGTATTGGTGGGGACTTGATGTTCGGCAGTGTTGAGCAGCCGCTGCCTGTTGCCGAGGGCACTGACCTTGCCGGTGCCTCGGAGCGAGTGGCACACATTGCGGCGTGTTTGCCGGAGATGTGCACGCTGGACTGCGGCACCATGAATTTTGCCGAGAACGACTACGTGATGACCAACACGCCCGGCATGCTGCGCGCCATGGGGCGGTTGATGACAGAGCTGGGTGTCAAGCCTGAGATAGAGGCGTTCGATACAGGGCATCTTTGGTTTGCCAAACAACTGGTCAGCGAAGGGGTGCTGGCACCGGATGCCATGGTTCAACTGTGCATGGGTGTGCCGTGGGGAGCCCCAGACGATCTGAACACCTTCATGGCGATGGTGAATAACGTACCCGAGAGCTGGACCTGGTCGGCGTTTTCGCTGGGTCGTAACGAGTTGCCCTACGTTGCCGCGGCGACACTCGCCGGAGGCAATGTGCGCGTCGGTCTGGAAGACAACCTGATGTTGAAAAAAGGCCAGCTGGCTACCAACGCACAGCTGGTGGAGCGAGCGGTGAACATCGTCGAAAACATGGGCGCCCGTGTGATGACCCCGGACGAGGCAAGGAAGGCGCTTAACCTGACCAAGCGCGCAGCACCATGAATCTGCCAGCACGCGTTGCGTGTATCGGCGGCGGTGTGATCGGAGCGGGCTGGGTTGCCCGACTGATAGAGAATGGTCTGGATGTGCGTATTTTTGATAGTGCGCCGGATGCTCGCCAGTCGATGCAGCCCGTGCTGGAAAATGCCGACAGGGCCTACGCGCGCCTGACCATGGCGCAGCGACCCGTGAAGGGTCAGTTACAATTTTGCAGCTCCATTGCCGACGCCGTTAACGGTGCCGACTGGGTGATTGAGAGCGTGCCGGAACGGCTGGATGTGAAACGTTCAGTCTATGAAGCGGTTGAAGCGCATGCGCCTCAGGATTGCATTATTGCGTCCTCCACATCCGGCATCATGCCCACTGATTTACAGCAGGACATGCAACACCCGGAACGGCTGATCGTTGCTCACCCGTTCAATCCGGTGTATCTGTTACCGGTAGTGGAAGTGGTCGGCGGTAAGGGAACCGCAGCTGAATCGATAGAGCGCGCCCAGGCGTTCTACGCTTCGCTGGGCATGAAGCCCATACAGGTGAAACGGGAAATAGAGGCCTTTGTGGCTGATCGATTGCTCGAAGCGATCTGGCGAGAATCTCTCTGGCTGATAAAGGATGGTATCTGTACCACGCAGGAGCTGGACGACATCGTGCGTTTCGGGTTTGGCCTGCGCTATGCACAGATGGGTGTGTTTGAAACCTATCGCATAGCCGGAGGCGAGGCTGGTATGCGCCATTTCCTGGCACAATTCGGCCCGTGCCTCACCTGGCCGTGGACCAAACTGATGGATGTGCCCGAGTACAACGATGAACTGGTGGACCTGATTGCCGGGCAGTCTGACGCACAATCGGGTCACCTGGATATTCGTGAGCTTGAACGCATTCGGGATGACAATCTGGTTGCCATCATGCAGGCGCTCAAGGCCAACGAGTGGGGGGCTGGGCTTGTATTGGCAGACTATGAAAAAGCGCTGTTCGATGCGGGTGCCAGAAACACAGGTGCTGTTGATGCCCTCGATTTTTCCCAGCCCGTGCAAACGACACAGCGACGCATCCCGCCAGACTGGACCGATTACAACAATCACATGAATGAGGCGCGGTATTTACAGTGCTTCGGAGATGCGACCGATGCTTTTTTGCGCATGATCGGCTGTGATGCCGAGTACATCGCCTCCGGCGGCTCCTACTTTACGGCGGAGACGCATATAAGGCATCTGGATGAGGTTGGCGTGAACGAACCGGTAAACACCCAAACTCAGTTGATTGCCGGTGCTGGTAAGAAGCTGCACGTTTTTCATTCTCTCTATCATGGCGATGGCAGATTGCTGGCTACGGGCGAGCATCTGTTGATTCATGTATCGCTGCAAACGCGAGCGGCCTGCGAACCGTCGGACGCTATCGTGCAAAAGCTTGCGATGATTACTGATCACCATGCGCGTTTGCCAGTGCCCGAAGGGGCTGGACGATTTGTTGGGCAACCCAGGTAATACAGCCATGCAATTCGGCTTGAGTGAAGAACAGCGTCTGATCGTTGAAACCACACGCTCATTCGTTGAGAAAGAGCTGTATCCCCATGAAGCTGCCGTGGAACGAAGCGGCCAGCTGGATATGGATCTGGTGCGGGAGATTCAGGCCAAGGCTATTGAAGCGGGTCTTTATGCTGCCAACATTCCTGAGCAGTATGGCGGGGCCGGCCTGGATACTGTCAGCTGGTTGTTGTATGAAAAAGAACTTGGCAAGGCAAACTACGCGCTGCACTGGACTTGCGTAGCGCGTCCATCCAATATTCTGTGTGCCGGCACCGATGAGCAGCGCGAGAAATACCTGGCTCCGTGTGTCGCAGGTGAGAAATGGGATTGTCTGGCCATGACGGAGCCGGGGGCGGGGTCTGATTTACGGGGTATGAAAGCCAGTGCCCGACAAGATGGCGATGACTGGATTCTCAACGGCACCAAGCACTTCATATCGCATGCTGATATCGCTGACTTTGCTATCTGCTTCATGGCAACTGGCGAAGAAGAAACACCGCGCGGCAGGAAGAAGCTCATCAGTGCGTTTTTTGTCGACAAGGGCACGCCCGGATTCGTGATTCGCGATGGCTACCGGAACGTCTCACATCGGGGTTACACCAACGCCATTCTCGAATTCGATAACTGCCGAATCCCGAACCGACAATTGCTGGGCGATGTGCATCAGGGGTTTCAAGTGGCTAACGACTGGTTGGGCGCAACTCGGTTGCAGGTGGGTGCAACGTGTCTGGGACGCGCCGAGCGTGCATTTGCGCTGGCCGTGGCGTATTCAGCGCAGCGAGAACAGTTTGGCCAACCCATTGGCAGGTTTCAGGGTGTCTCGTTCAAGCTGGCAGATATGGCTTCGGAAATGAAAGCTGCCGAGCTGATGGTGCTTGAAGCAGGGTGGAAGTACGATGAAAACCAGGCTACCGATGCCGATATGGCCATGGCGAAACTCAAGGCCTCAGAGATGCTGGCCATGGTAGCCGATGAGGCTATTCAGATACACGGTGGCATGGGTTTGATGGATGATCTACCGCTGGAACGAATCTGGCGAGATGCCCGAATCGAGCGAATCTGGGAAGGTACTTCGGAAATTCAACGGCATATCATTTCGCGGCATCTGTTGCGCGCGCACGGTGCATGACGCCGGTGATACAAAACGTCTTTGGTTAAACAGCGGTTAAGCACAGGTGAACATGAGCGCACAAGATCCGATTCAAACGTCCATCCGCGGCTCGATTCTGCATGTCACCATGGACAGGCCCAAGGCCAATGCCATTGATCTGGCCACCAGCAGAATCATGGGTGAGGTGTTTCGCGATTTTCGGGACAACCCGGATTTACGCGTCGCCATTCTAACCGGGGCCGGTGAGAAGTTTTTCTGCCCCGGCTGGGATCTCAAGGCTGCTAACGATGGTGATGCGGTTGATGGTGATTATGGCGTGGGTGGTTTCGGCGGCCTGCAGGAGCTGCCTCACTTGAACAAGCCCGTTATCGCTGCAGTTAACGGTATTTGTTGTGGTGGCGGTCTTGAGATCGCGTTGTCCTGTGACATTATCCTGGCCGCCGATCATGCCACCTTTGCGCTACCGGAAATCAATTCTGGTACGGTTGCCGATGCGGCAACGATCAAGCTACCCAAACGCATTCCTTATCATGTGGCTATGGAAATGTTGTTGACCGGGCGCTGGCTGGATGTCGAGGAGGCTCAGCGTTGGGGTTTCGTGAATCACGTGTACCCCGCAGCCGACCTGGCGAACAAGGCCCGGGAGATGGCAGAGGTTCTGGCGGCCGGGCCACCTCTGGTCTACGCGGCCATCAAGGAGATCGTACGCGACGCCGAAGACGCCAAGTTTCAGGATGCACTTAACCGGGTTACTCAGAGACAGCTCAAAACGGTCGATACGCTGTATGGGTCGGAAGATGGGTTGGAAGGCTTCCGCGCATTCTCTGAAAAACGAGATCCAGTCTGGAAAGGGCGATAGCAATGAAACAGTCAGTGAGTGATCGTTCAACGATCAACAAGGCGTTACGCCTGAATCTGGACGAGAAAAAGTACGGCACTATTG
Organism: uncultured Granulosicoccus sp.; assembly: GCA_938016235.1. Classification (GTDB taxonomy): domain Bacteria; phylum Pseudomonadota; class Gammaproteobacteria; order Granulosicoccales; family Granulosicoccaceae; genus Granulosicoccus. Next base: position 9,240 of record CALLPU010000308.1, read on the forward strand.
CAGAGATCGGTGCCGGGCAGGAAGTGGCTCGCCAGTTTTTTCTGGCGGGTGCCGCTGCGGGCACCATTGCCAAGACCATCTCAGCCTACGACATGCAGTTTTCCGATGCCATCTATGGCACTCAGGAAGGCGGTCGCTATGTCAGTCATGCGCGAGTCAAGGCAATGCTGGACAAGGAGTTCTCACTGGTTGTGTCGCGGGTGGGTACGTCACGCGCTCGCTCCTCGCGTTACTTCTCTTACGCAGCCACGGTTTCAGCCAAGAGTTTCAATCGGAACAATGAATGCCATGCCTGGTGTGGTATCCGTATCCAGATGTACCCGGGGGCTGAGCCATCCGATATTGTCGTGCATGTTCGCATGCTCGAAAACTCTGCCGAGCAGCAACAGGACACACTGGGTGTTTTAGGCGTAAACCTCATCTATGCCGCCTACTACTACTTCGAAGAGCCAAAAAAAATCATCGACTCTCTGTCCGATTCTCTGGGCACCGACAGAATTGAAATAGATTCCATTGAATTCTGTGGACCATACTTTGAGGATATTGATAATCGCGCCATCAACCTTCACCTGATCCGTAGTTGGAAAACCCGAGCGATCATGTTCAAGCCGGATGGTCAGGTCGCTGTACCAGCCGAGATTTTATACAAGAAAAACGTGCTCACCACGCGCGGATCATTCAAACCCGTGACCCGCTTGAATGTGGACATGATCGAGCAGGGGTTTGAAGCGTTCAAGCAGCATGACGGTGTCAGTGATGACAACTCCATTGTGCTGGCCGAGATATCCCTGAATGATGCCTTTGGCAAAGATCTGATGGTGCCCGAGGAGGATTTGATAGCCCGCGTGAGGCTGCTTAATTCGCTGGGCTATAGCGTCATGGTCTCTGACTATACGCGCTACTTTTCACTGCGTGCTTACTTCCGTCAGTATACGGCCATGCAGATCGGCATTGTGGTTGGCATGATCAACATCAAGGAGATTTTTGATGAAACCAAATACGTGGGGGTTGAGGGAGGTATATTGGAAGGTTTCGGCAAGTTGTTCCCGGACAACACGCGTTTATTCGTGTATCCGGAACTCAATGAGGCCGGTGAGCTGCAGGATTTCACCCGCATTCAAATAGATTCACACGTGCAGTATCTGTACAAGCACTTGCTGGAAAATCAGTATATTTTTGGTATCAACTGCAGTGATACCCATCTGCTCTCCATCTACTCACGAGACGTGTTGGCAAAAATCCCTGCAGGGCGCGGTGATTGGGAAGACAGCTTGCCCCAGGATACGGCCGAGCGCATCATCAGGAACAAGCTGTTTGGTTTTCGCGAATAAGTGGCGAGTGGTTTGTTCAATTTGATGGTTTTTTACAGGCTGTTTAGCCGCCAGCGCCCCTTACGCATTCACATCAACAACCACACGGCCTTTGACCTGACCCTTCAGGATCTCTTTGCCAAGTGCAGGCAAGTCTTCAAGCGTTGCCGGATGAACCATAGCTTCGAGCTTGTCCATGGGCAGTGATTCAGACAAGCGTTGCCAGGCAGCCAATCGATTTTCATAGGGTTGCATCACGGAATCGATACCCAGCAGATTCACGCCGCGTAATAAAAACGGAATGACGGTGGCCGGCAAGTCAGCACCGCCAGCCAGCCCCACGGCTGCTACCGAGGCACCGTATTGCATTTGGCCCAGAACGCGCGCCAGCATGGCACCGCCCACCGCATCCACACAGCCTGCCCAGGATTCAGCTTCCAGTGGCCGCTTGACGGTTTCATTGATGTCTTCTCGCGCCACTATTTGACTGGCACCCAGGCTCTTCAGGTAGTCGGCAGTTTCCGGGCGACCCGTGACGGCGGCCACCTCATAACCCAGGTTGGCTAACAGGGCTGTGGCAACCGAGCCAACGCCGCCGGCCGCACCAGTCACCAGCACTGGCCCGTTGCCCACTTTCAATCCCTGATTCTCCAGCGCCATGACACTGAGCATGGCCGTCAGCCCCGCTGTACCCACAGCCATAGCCTGGCGAGTAGTCAGTGACTCGGGCAAGGGGACCAGCCATTCGGATTTGACCCGCGCCGTTTGTGCATAGCCTCCCCAATGAGCTTCTCCAACGCGCCAGCCCGTCAAGACCACTTTGTCGCCCTTCGCATAAGCAGGGTTTTCAGAGGCTGATACAACGCCTGCAAAGTCGATCCCGGGTACGTGCGGATAATTTCTCACAAGGCCCCCACCCGGGCCCATGCACAGCCCGTCTTTGTAGTTGACCGTGGAATATTCCACAGCAACAGTCACATCACCTTCAGGCAGTTGCGATTCATCGAGGGACTCTACGGAGACAGAGGTCTTACCCTCTTCATTCT